>JAAFHI010000620.1 GCA_013298335.1 Actinomycetota bacterium | reverse complement strand
CGTCCTCGGCGGCGATCCCGCGATCCACCGGATGAATCGGGCGAATGGCCTTCAGCGGTACAAACACCATTTCGGTCCCGGTCCGCTTGCGATGGATGTCGAGCACGACCTTCGCCAGCAGCGCGTCGCTTTCGTTCATGCGCGACACGTCCGACTTCTTGCGCGCGAGGTATTTGAAAAAGGCGGAGATGTCTTCCTTCAAACGCGCCATCGGCGAAACCTCGCGAAGCGTCAGGTTACGGACTTGCAAATTTTCCCGTTGAGACCTGAAATTGTCGGACTCCGTCCAAAAGGTCAAGCACGAATGAAACAACGAAATCTGCTCGCACTCCTGCTCTGCGTACTTTTCGCCGTCACCGTCCCGGCGCAAACCCCGAAAACGGAAACACCCGAACGAAACCTGTACGCCATCGCATTGGGGGCGATGCTCGATGAAATGGAAAAGCGGTGGGGATACATCAATGACGAAACAGCGGATCAGGCCAGGCGTGATTACCGAAACGTGCTGGTCGAGAAAAACGACGTATTGACCCACAACCTGCCGTCAAGCATTGGCGAAAGACGCATCCGGTATTTGAGCAGTGAGGAACTTGGCGTCATTCAGAAAAAGGCAAGAAAGCAGATTCCGGTAATCCGGATTTTCCCCGCGGACCTACGGTCGGAAAAACTCACCATCGGTTTTAACGTCTACCATTTCTCCCAGAAAAAAAAGAATCACTTTTACTTCGCTCTTTCCGACGGAGCCACCGTTACCTTCCAATTCGACTGCGAGAAAAAACGATTCGAAGTCGAATCAGTTGAACTCTGGGGTATCTGAACAACCAGCCCCAAGAAATGAGCCCATACCCGGACCGAAGGAAGGGTATGGGAAACCAATGTTCGCCAATCATTCGCATTGTTTTCCCATAGCCTCGCCCGAGCGCTGCGGCTATGGGCTATCGTCTTCAAAGCCATTGCGAAGATTCCCTGTCTCCTTGTCTCCTTGTCTCCTTGTCTCCTTGTCTCCTTGTCTCCTTGTCTCCTTGTCTCCTTGTCTCCTTGTCTCCTTGTCTCCTTGTCTCCTTGTCTCCTTGTCTCCTTGTCTCCTTGTCTCCCGCACTACCACCCGCCGCCGAGCGCCTTGTAAAGCGCAATAACGCTCGTCGTGACGCGCTCGTCGCTCCGGGCAAGCTGGTCTTCGTTGGCGAGTTGGGCGCGCTGGGCATCGAGAACCGAAAGGAAATCCGAAAGTCCGCGTTTGTAGAGTTCGTCGGCCAGTTCGACCGACCGGCGGCTGTCGGCGACGGCGGCGACCAGTTTGCGGTTGCGTTCGCGTTCGCGTACGTAGGAAGTCAGCGCATTCTCGACGTCCTCGCAGGCCCGTAAAACCGACTGTTCATAGCGCACCACCGCCTGCTCGGCCTGTGCGTCGCGCACCTGAATCTGCGAACGAATCCGTCCCGCCGTAAAAATCGGCAGCCGGACGCTCGGCCCGACCGCGAAGAAATTCCCCGCGCCGAGCGTCAGCCCACCCACGTCGTTCGCCTGCCGTCCGACTGCCCCGGTGAGTGAAAACTTCGGGAAATACTCGGCTTTCGCCGCGCCCACCCGCGCGGTCGCGGCAGCGATTTCGACTTCCGCCCGGCGGATGTCCGGACGCCGCTTCAACAACTCCGACGGCAGCCCGATCGGAATCTCGGGCGGCGCGGCGGGAATCGGGTTGGTCATTTCAAGTTCCGGTTTCAGCGCGCCCGGCTGCTTTCCGAGCAGCACACTAAGCCGAAAAATGCTCGCCGACGCCTCGGCTTCAAGCTGCGGCACGGTCGCCTCGGTCGTTTCGAGCAGCGCGGACGCCCGCGTCACGTCGAGATGGTCTGCCAACCCGGCTTTCGCGCGAACTTTGGTGAGTTCGAGCGTGTCGCGCTGGGTGGCGATATTGCGATTGAGAACGTCGAGCCGCCGCTGCGTCCCGCGCAATTCGACGTAGTTGCGGGCCACTTCCGCCAGTACCGTCACGAGTACGTCGCGGCTCGACTCTTCGCTTGCAACCGCGTCGGCGCGCGCGGCGTTGGCCGTGGCCCGAATCCCGCCGAAAAGGTCGAGTTCCCAACTCGCGTCGAATCCCGCCTGAAACACGCCCGCGTCACTACTGAGTCCGGGAATGTTCGAAAAACCCGATCCGCCGCGCGAAATTCCACCGCGAATCCGCTGCACGCCGCCCGATGTCCCGACCAACGGGTATTTCGCGGCGTCCGCCACGCCCGCCGCCGCCCGCGCCTCGCGCAGCCGCGCATCCGCCAGTTTCAGATCGAGGTTCGCGCCGACCGCTTCCGCAATCAGCGCGTCGAGTTTCGCGTCATGAAATTCCTTCCACCAGGTTTTCAACTCGCCCGTGCGCGTCGTCACGCCCTCCGCCGTCGGCGAACTCCACGTCGGCGACGGCTCGACCACCGCCTTCCGGACATTCGTCTTCACCGCGCAGCCACCGCCGAGCGCGCCCATCACCAGCACTGCCGCCATCGTCCGTTTCATTTCGCCCCTCCATCAATGAAGACATCCATCTGCTGGCCGACGAACAGCCCCGGCGCATCGGTCCTGATGCGATAAACCACCTGCAACACCCGCGTATCCACCCGCTCGGTGCTGTCGCCCGTCAGCGACCGCTTCGGCACCACCAGCGGCTCGAACCGGACAAACTCCAGCCCAAACCTTGCGTCCGTCTTGCCCCGCAGAAACGCGGTCGCCTCGGCGCTCGGCCTGATTTTCGGCGCGTCGGCTTCGTCCACATCCACCCGGACGTGCAACCGCCCGACGTCGCCGAGCAGCATCAGCGGTTTGGGAAGCGGTCCGCTCGCGGCGTACTCGCCCGGTCGCACGTTGCACTGCAACACCTTCCCGGCGGTCAGCGCCCGCACCGTCAGCCGCTCCAGATCGGCCTCGATCCGCTTCACGTTCGCATCCGCCAGCGCCACTTCCGACTTCGCCACCGACAAATCCTCTTTCCACGTCCCCGACTTGAGCAGCGCAAGCTGCGCCTTCGCCTCGTCGAGCCGCGCCTGCGCGCCCTGCACGGCGAACTTGCGCCGTTGCAGGTCCTCCTCGCGAATCGCCCGCTTATCCGTCACGCTTTCAATCAGTTGCAGTTGAACCGTCGCATCCGAAAGGGCCGCCTCGGCCTCGCGGACACGCGCTTCCGCCGCCGGAACGTCTTCCGGACGGGGATATTTCGAAAGTTTTTCGAGGCGCGCACGCGCCACCGCGAGCGACTGCCGCCGCACCACGAGTTCCGCGCGCACATCGCGCGCATCGAGTTCGAACAGCCGGTCACCCTTCCAGACCGTATCGCCGACCGTGACGTAGACCTTCGTCACCAGCCCCGGCACCGGCGTGCTGATGGAAATGTTTTCCGTACTCGCCTCGATCAAGCCCACCGCCCCGACGCCGTTGCGGTACACCGTTT
>JAAFHI010000996.1 GCA_013298335.1 Actinomycetota bacterium | reverse complement strand
CACACACTTTCCCCGCTAAAGCGGGGGACTCTGAACAGTGATTAGTCAGTGGAAAAAACGCTTCCGGCCAGCAACCGCCGGATGCCCCGGACGAAATCGTCCGGCGCGGCATAACGCGGATGCGACCGCATGACCGCCGCCGTCCGCCCGAGCGCGCGGAGTTCGTGCATCTCCGCAACGAAATCCCGACTCGGCCCGGTTCGGGGATGCCCGGCGAATTCCAGCCGTGCGGGATCAATCTTTCCCGACCGGAGCGCCGCCGGAATCTGCTTTTCGCACCGGCAGGGCTGCTCCGGATTCACCAGCCCGCAGTGGTTGAACATGAAACTGCGCAGCGTCCGACGTGCCCGCGTCAGCCGCTGACGGTAGGCAACTTCAGTAATTTCAAGGATTTCCGCCGCCTCCGCTCCGCTCACTTCAAACACTTCGCCGAGAATGAACGCCGCCCGGTGATCGCGGTCGAGACTGAGCAGCATTCCCTGCGTACACCCGACGCGGACCTCCTCGGCCAGTACTTTCAGGTCGGCGCGAGCCTCCGGCGGGCCGAGTCCGACCGCCAGCCCGGCTTCGATGCGGTCCCCGATGGCCTCGAACGACGTTTCGCGGGTTTCCGCCCGGCGGCGCAGCAGATTGAGCAGATGGTTGGTCGCGATGCGGTAGGCCCACGTCGTAAACGCGCTTTCCCCCCGGAACCCGTCGAGCGCCGTGACGATTTTGACCAGAATTTCCTGCGTGGCGTCCTGCGCGTCGTGCGGATGCCCGAGCATGCGCACCGCGAGGTTGTACATCCGGTGCTGGATGCCCTCGACCACCGCTTCGAGCGCGTCGAGATCGCCTTCCCTCGCCAGCCGGACCTGTTCTTCGAGATTCACCAGTTCGAACATCGACGGCACTCCTCCCGTGTTTTCAATTTTCGAGTGGTTGAATCGGACGTTCGCGGCGAATCAGGAACCGACCGTACAACATCATCAGGAAAACCCAACTGAACCAAGGCCCCAGAAGCAGCAACCTGAAAAGCCAGTGGGCTTCTTCCGAGAGAAGTAAGAGAACAATCAGGCCGAGGAAAATCAACAGGTTGTAAGTAAAGGTCGCCAACCCGACCCACCGGCGTCGCGATGAATCAATTTCGCCGAAAACGATTCGTGAGTACCAATACAAAAGGTAATAGCCGAACCCGAAGAAGACGGTGATTCCAAGGTTGGATAACAAAAGGGTCACATTGTATTCCCTCAACGGCACGACCCAGAGAGTCACCAGAATCCAGAACCCGAACAACCCGATCAGACTGGACCCGACAAAGGCGATTCCGTTGCACCAGCCGCGGATAAAATCCGCCTGCTGGTTTCCAGCCGGGACGAGGAGCGGTAACGGGGCAAAAAAGAGCGCCGAACAGCGCCCGCAGTGGCCCGAAAGCGGGTCGAAAAGATCGTCCTGGTGGCAGACCTCGCACCGGCGGGGCAATCCCTCGGTTTTGATCTGGAATGTTTCGACCGGTAACGCCATGCCGAACCTCGTACCCGCCCTGCCCTCAAGAACAGGGCTATTCGAAAACAAGCCTCGTGAACGAGGCTCAATACTTCTTTTTCAGCCTCTTAGCCCCGTTCACGGGGCTTTGAAATAGGTAGCCCTGTCCTTGAGGGCAGGGCGACGGGGCGGCCATCCTCAATCACACTTCCTTCTATTCGACTGACCGAAAGACCGGGCTTTCCCGCCGCACCAGAAAACTTCCGTAGCACATCATGAACACCAGCCACACGAGCCAAACCGGTACCACCGGGTTCAAAAACCAGATATCCGCTCCGGCATACATCCCGAACAGCAGTACCCCCAGGAAAATCACCAGGTTGTAAATGACGGTCGCCATTCCAATCCAGCGACGCTGCGCGGAAGTGGTCCCGTCGATCCACATCAGGGTGTACCAGAACAGCAGACGGTAACCGAAGGCGGAAAAACCGGTTACGGCTGCCACCAGCACCATTTCGAGAAAGCTGAAGTATTGGACCCCGGTAATCCAGAGCATCAGATTCACAAAGAGTCCGAAGATTCCGATGAGGGCCGAACCGATCAGGGCGATGATGTTCCACCAGCCGCTTTTGTAGTCCGCCGAGACCGGCGCGTGAAGACCGGGAACGGTTGCGGGGTTCAATACCAGCGCCGAACAGCGTCCGCATTGACCCGAAAGCGGGTCGAAAAGGTCGTCCTGATGGCAGACCTCGCACCGGCGGGGCAATCC
>JAAFHI010000827.1 GCA_013298335.1 Actinomycetota bacterium | reverse complement strand
CGCCCTTCGCCAATCCCGGAACAGATAAGGTAAAGGATTCGGTTCGACCGTCTAAAACATTGTCTACCGGATAGATCGGCGACCAGTTCCCACCATCGACTGCAAACTCGACCTTCCTGAGCGTCGCCCCGGCATCGGTAACCTCAAAACCGACCTGCACCCGCCCCTCGACAATCTGGGGCGTCCCGAATTTCACCACCGGCGGGGTATTGTCGATGACAACCGGTTCGGAGATGCGCGACCCGGTCCTGACGAACTTATCGGCATTGGAAAGGGCGTCCGAGACTTCAATCCGGAATTCGTAGATTCCATCCGGCAGGTCGCCGCTCTCAATGACGAAATAGGGATTCCGGAGGTTTTCGGCGAGTTTTCGCCAGCCGGTTTCGCCCCTCAGACGGAAGGAAACCCGATAGGTCAACTGATCGCCGTTCCGGTCTTCCGCCTGCCACTGGAGCGAACGAGCCCCTTTCTGAAAGACCTTGCGGGGAGGCTGGTTTCCAACCACCCCGAATTGCGTCAGTTCAAGGCCAGTCGCCAGCAGGGCCGGATCAACCGCCGGAATCAGCGCATCCTGAAGCGTCACGCCCGGGGCGGAAACCGTTAGCGTGGTGAACGTCGGAGCGACGTTTCGCGGCAGATAGGCGACCCGAAGCGAGGTCACTTCCCCATCCCCGGTTACCTTCAACCGCACCTGGAGAAACCGCGCCTTCGGGCTGGCGACCCGGCTCCCGGATTGCCCGGTTTCCGGCGACCAATCGCTCCAGGTCGCATCGGGGACCTGGGTATTGCCGCTTCGGGTTTGAACGGTCACTCCGCCCTTTCCTTCCCACGAAATGCTTCCCCAATCCTCGATCACGTTCCTGGCATCCTGCACGGACGTGACGAGCGTCCCTTCGGCTTTATCCGTACCAACCGGAAGCGAAAAAATCTTGGAAAACCCCGAAGTCACGATTTTCACACGGCCATCCGCGCCGGGGAGCAGAAACGAAACCTGCTCCTCGCCAGTCTGACCGAGAATGTCGAACCGGTTGTCCGGCCCGATTTTCAGCAACCGCCCCTGCCCGGCGGTTCCGGCAAGCAGCACATCGCCGTTGATCAGGATGCTTGAAACCGAAACCTCGGTCGCGCTCCAGAAAGTGTCGGCGTTGAGGTCCTTCCCGATTTTATAGATCACCGCCGACAGCGCCCCGCCGTCGGCGGTTTTCGCCGTTCCCCCGGAAGTCTGGGCAGGCGACGTGGCGACTTCCGAAACGCCTTCCTCGGAAATGCTGACCGTGACGGAGGGCTGGGGTTCGGTCGAAACCGAGGCGGCGGACGCCGGGACGCTTCCCGATTTTTCGGAAACCCCGAGCGCGTACACCGCCCCATCCGTCCCCTGGACCAACCGGCGGATTTCGCGCACCGGCGAGTCGTAAACGGTCGAGACCTTGCCGGTCGGATCGACCCGAATAATCAGGCCGCCGGGGTCGGTGCCGCACCAGATCGCCCCGTCGGCAGCCACCAGAAGGCAGGTGAAATTGGCCTCGGAAGACGTAAAGAGTTTGCGGATTCCCCCCGCCGCATCCACCTCGAACAGCCCGGATTTGGCCCCGGTCGCGAAAACGAGGGAACCGTTCGCGCGCGCGCCAAGCGCCCAGATGTACTTCTCGGGCGGGTCGGCAAACACCACCGGTTTCCGGTCGGCGCCGATCCGGTAAATCTTCCCGTCGGGCGAAGTGGCGGCGAAAATCGTCCCCGTCCGGTCGGCGGTCAGCGCCGTCACATCCATCTCCTCGAAGTCCGCCAACAGTTCGACTTTCCCGTCTCCGGAGACCCGAAAAATCTGCCCGCTGTGGCCGGTTCCGACCACTACGTCACCGCCGACCGCAACGGCTGAAAGGGCAAACGGCTGTTTGAGATCGGCGGTCAAAACCGGCGTTGGAGAGGCCCGGACAACGCCGTTATCGGAAAGCGAAACGCCGGACAATTGACCGGCGGCGAAGTCGCTTCGTCGTGACCACTCCCAATAGGCCGTCCCTTCGGCAAGGACCGTGACCTGAAAGAGCGCGACCAGGAAAAAGAGGGCGACGACGGCCCGGAACGTCCAGGGAAAACGCTGGCCCGATCCGGGTGAATCCGGCACAAAAATCGACCAATCCGTTGAACGGAAAATCATTGAACCTACCTTTCAGGCGATAAAAAAGAGTCAACCGACCCGGGGTCTGGATTACAAACCAACCCCTCGAAAGTCACAAGCAAAAACTCATATCTATGCTTATCACTATTTTAAAAAACAAAAATTGTATGAAATTTCATATAAATTGGACGGGCATTGAATCTGAGCTACAATTCATTGTATTTACTGATTTTATCGCTCACCTTCATTCCACTGCTCCGCAGGAGAAAATCCGTGATTGCCCGACTTTCAGGAATTGTTATTGAGAAGACATCGGGTCTTGCACTTATTGATGTGGGGGGCGTCGGGTTCGAAATCCTGATCTCGCTCAATACCTTCGAACGCCTTCCGGGCCCTTCCGAAACCGCGACGCTGTGGACGCAACTCATCGTCCGCGAGGACGCGCTTACGCTGTGCGGTTTTCACGATCGGGCGGAAAAGGACGCCTTTGGAAAGCTCCTGAGCGTGACCGGAATCGGGGTCAAATCGGCGCTTTCCACCCTCTCCGGGTTCA
>JAAFHI010000363.1 GCA_013298335.1 Actinomycetota bacterium | reverse complement strand
GAGAGAACCCGCGGGAAAAGGAAAAAGGACCGTCATTCCCCTCACCTGACTTGGAGAGAATTCAATAATCGTGGTTGAAACGCAAAAATCGCCAAAAGATCGGTTCGCGCGACCAAAACGGTCACGCAAACGCGGTTGGCGTTGCCGGAAAGCACAAAACGGGGCGTCGAATCGAACGAACGCCCCTGGGTCGAAAATGGACGGGTGAACCGAAAGAACCGGTCTTTCGGTTCATCAACCGGACGGGTCTTTCCAAAAGAAACCCGTCATCCGCCTGAAGCCCGGACCACTCGCCCGATCCGGTCGGAAATCTGAAAAAGGCTTTTGACCGGGAGTACGCCGAGCAACCGCACGTCCCCGATGCCGGTCAGCCCCGCCGATGCGACGCAGCCGCACTGGGAACAATCGGGTGTGCCGCCAAACTGGCAGGGCGAAATCCGGCTCTTCAAATCGGCGGTGAAATTCAGGGTGGTACGGGAAAAAATACAATCCTCGGGTGATTGAGGGGGTGTTTCGTACCCGCGGAGCATCATCTCCGGCAAATCAATCTTCGGGAACCTCTTCCGCAAACCAGACAGTTCCGCCAGCGCCGCCGACCGATTTTCGGGTGAAAGGATTTCCGTATCGGTCGCCCCCATCTGTGGGGTGAACAGGCTGAACCAGATTTTCTTCACCTCCGGTCGCGCGGACCAGAAGGCGACGAATTCTTCGAGGTACCCCGGACGACCGGCAATCTGGCTCGTGATGGTGTTGTGAACCGTGATTTGGTGCCCGGCGATGTTTTGCAGGATTCGCTCGTACGTGGCGGGCTTGCGCCGGACATCATGCTCTGCGGGCAATCCGTCGATGGAAACCACGATGTACAATCGTGGGATATCGCGCCAGGCGGCGGGAATTTCCCGGACGGCGCTGGTCACGATCTGAACGGCAACATCCATCTCGCTCAGCTTCGGCAGCAGTTCGTTCAATTCCCGGTATCGCACGAGCGGCTCGCCGCCGACAATCGACAGATGCAGCGGGCGATAGGTGCGAACGAGGTCAAGGACCCCGTCAATGAGTTCCTTCCCCTTGAAATCGGCAAGGGACCGCAGCGGCCCGACGTCGCCGAGATGCTCGGGCTCGTAGGCATAGCATCCCGGACACCGCAGCGGGCATTCACGGGTGATTTCAATCGACAGCGATGGGGGGAAACCCTGCAGGATTCGTCCCCAGGCTTTCAGGACATCGTTTTTGGTCACGCTTCTCTCCTTCGAACGGTTGCGTCTCGCGCGAGAAGCAACCCACTTTCAGGGGCCCGTGGTCAAGCCGTTTACCCAGAAAAGAACCGGATAGGCGGATTAAACGGAGCCAATTGAAGCAAACCGGAGGCTTTCTCACGTTTTCCTTCAGCAATGAACCCGGTTTCTCCGTGTCGCCCGACTTGGCAGTCAGGTGAATTGTGGTACTATGAAACGGATATAAGACCAGCGGGCGTCCATTTCCACGAAATCCAGGGATAGTTTTGTTTTAGGAAGTCGGTTCCGGGAATCCACCGAAACCGGTTACGAGGAAATGCTTCCGTGAAACGCTCAATTCGTTTCTACTGCGCCGGGTTGATCGCCCTCCTGATGGTTCTGGCGACTCCCCTTCGCGAAAATCACGCCCAACAACCGTCGCAATACACGCTTTCGGCTTCTGATGAACTGATGCAACGTGCGGCGTTGTTGCTTCGCGACCTGCATCGGCGGGAAGCCCCTTCGCGTGAGGAAAACGAGTATCTGAACCTCGTAACCGTGTATGAACGGGCGGTCAAGCTCGACGAGGATCATCTGACGGGTGATGCCGCGCTGGCCGCCGCCGCCGAGACGTACCGCGAAATGGCGCGGCAGTTCAAGAAACAGCGCTACTTCTACAGCGCCATCGAGTGCTACGGCGCCATCCTCAAGCAGTATCCGAATGGCCCCTTCCTGACGCGCGCCCTGACCGGGATGGCGCGGATTCACGAACAGGACCTCCAGGAACCCGAAGCCGCCGCCCGGGCCTACTCCGACATCATTCGGCGCTTTCCGCAGTCGGTCAGCGCGCGCGAGGCCGAGGCGTCGCTGGTCCGTCTGCAAAAAGTGACCGGCGACCGCAATCCGGTGGACGTCATCGAGGCGCATTCGGATGACGATGCCGCCGGAATCGCCACCGTCAGTCAGGTCCGCCATTTTTCCGGTCCGGATTACGCGCGGGTAATTCTCGACCTGAGCGTGACCACGCAATACGAACGGAAGATGGAAGGCTCGTCGCTGGTCATCAAGCTGCCGACCGCGAAGGTTTCCCCGCTCATTTCGCAGTTGCAGAACGTGTCATCGCCGGGCGGCATGCTCAAGCAGATCCGTCTCAACGTGAAGGATTCGTCGGTCGAAATCCGGATTGACTGTTCGCGTCTGCGGGATTTCGCCATTTTCACGCTCGATAATCCGGCCCGGCTGGTCGCGGATCTGCGCGGCGCGCATCCGTTCGGCGAGGAAGCCGAAGCGGCTGAAGTTCAACCGACCACGCCCGCCGTCAAGCCCGGTGGTCAGGGCTCGCTCACGCTCATGCGCGCGCTCGGTCTCAAGGTCCGCCGGATCGTGATTGATCCGGGACACGGAGGCTCGGATACCGGCGCCATCGGTCGCGATGGAAGCTTTGAAAAGGACCTCGTGCTCGATATCGGGCTCCGCCTGCGGGCCGCGATTCAACGCGACCTGAAGGACGTGGAAGTCATCATGACGCGGGAAACCGACAAGTTCGTCCCGCTGGACGAGCGGACCGCCATTGCCAACGCGAAGCAGGCGGATCTCTTCGTCTCGATTCACCTCAATTCCAGCCCCGCGCCGATGGCGAGCGGCATCGAGACCTATTTTTTAAGTCTTGAAGCCACGAAGGACGAACTCGAAGTCGCCACCCGTGAAAACTCGCTGACCGCCCGCAACGCCGGTGAACTTCAATCGCTGCTCCAGCGCATCGTGACCGACACCCGGATCAACGAATCGCGCGAATTCGCCCAGCATGTTCAATCGAATCTGGTTGCCGGCCTCGGTCGGGTGAGCCCCACCGCCTCGTTCAATCGCGGGGTCAAAAAAGCGCCGTTCGTGGTGCTGCTCGGGGCCAACATGCCGAGCATCCTCGCGGAAGTCTCTTTCCTGAGTAATCCAAAGGACGGCGAAGCGCTGCGGACGGCGGAATTCAGGCAGCAGATCGCCGAGTCACTGTTCGGGGGCATCAAGAGTTACGTTGACTCGCTGACCCGCAGCGCCAGCCGCTGATCCTGATTCGACTTTGCCATCATCGCGTTGGCGGTATAGGTTCGACGTAACCGCGAGTTTTACTTCACCCTTCAGGAGAACTCACCATGTCGAGCACCCCGAAACCGCTGGTCACCCAGGAAGAAATCGCCCAGCGAATCCTTCAGATGGCCAGTGAAATCCGTACCGCGTATTCCGGTCAGAAACTGACCGTGGTCGGCGCCGCCGATGATTCATTCATCTTCATGAGCGACCTGATCCGGGCGGTGAACATTCCGATGCAGTGTTCCTTCCTGAAAGTCAGCGAGTATCACGACGATCGTGAAAAGGACATCCTCTTCATGACCGAGTTCGATCCGCGCGACACGGACATTCTGCTCGTCAAGGCCGTCACCGACACCGGAATCGTTCCCGATTACCTCGTGAAGCATTTCAGGAACTCCGGCGTCAAAACCATCCGCACGGCGACCCTTATCGACAAACCCGACTTCCGGAACACTGAATTCACGCCCGATTTCGTCGGTTTTACCCGCAATGAAAAGAAGATTGTGGGTTACGGGCTCGGCGTTCACGACGAATTCCGGTATCTCCCCTATCTGGCCGCCATCGAAGACTGACGGATTCATCCGGAATGCCTGCCCCGAATGAATCCGGGCAGGCATTTTCAGCGTGACACCATCCCGCTTTGTGATGTATTGAACACATTTACGCTGCGCCCGGCAGCCATGTTCATACCCATCCAGCGAGGATTCATCCATGTCACATCCCGTCATCCTCAGCGCCGTCCGTTTGCCCATCGGCAAGTTTCAGGGCGGCCTCAAGTCCCTTTCAGCCCCCCAACTCGGCGCGGAAGCCGTCCGCGCCGCCATCGAACGCGCCGGCATCGACGCGGCCCAGGTGGATGAAGTGAATCTCGGATGCGTTCTGCAAGCCGGCCTCGGCCAGAATCCGGCGCGCCAGGCGGCCCTCGGCGCGGGACTTCCGCCCACGGTCGCCGCGCTCACCGTCAATCAGGTCTGCGGATCGGGTCTGCGCTCGGTCATGCTCGCCGCTCAGTCCATCCAGACCGGCGACGCCGAATTCGTGGTGGCGGGCGGAATGGAATCCATGTCCAATGCCCCTTACGTGCTGGCGAAGGCCCGCGAAGGCTACCGGATGGGCAACGGCGAACTGATCGACGTCATGATTCACGACGGTCTGTGGTGCGCCTTCGAAAACTGGCACATGGGCAACACGGCGGAGGTCGTTTCCGAAAAATACGGTATTTCGCGCGAGGAACAGGACGCCTTCTCCGCCGGGTCACAGGCCAGGGCCGTCGCGTCGATGGCGTCGGGCGCGTTCGCGAACGAACTTCACACCGTCCGGATTCCGCAGCGCAAGGGCGATCCGATCCTCTTTTCCGCCGATGAAGGCCCGCGCGCCGAAAGCACCGCCCAGACGCTCGCCGGATTGAAACCGGCGTTCCGCAAGGACGGCACCGTCACGGCGGGCAACGCCTCGACGCTCAACGACGGCGCGGCGGCGGTCGTGGTGACCTCGGAAAAGCAGGCCGCGGCCCTCGGTCGCAAACCGATGGCCCGCATCGTCGCCCAGGCAATGAGCGGCATCGAGCCGAAACTCATCATGATGGCCC
>JAAFHI010000684.1 GCA_013298335.1 Actinomycetota bacterium | reverse complement strand
GAATGACAATTCATTCAACCTTACTCTTTTCGGAGTGGTCGCGTACGCCATGCACCTCAAAAACATCATCTTCATCCTGTTCTTCCTCGCTTCCGTCGGTTACTTCCTGTGGAATTCGTGGCGACTCATCGAATACCTCAAGATCGGCAAGGACGAGAACCGGTTCGACAACCTCGGTCGCCGCATCAAGGACCTGCTCGCCATCGGTTTCGCCCAGACGAAAATCATGCGCGACTGGTGGGCGGGCGCGCTCCACGTCGCCGTGTTCTGGGGCTTCTGCATCCTCACGCTCGCCTCGACGGAAGTCGTGCTGGAAGGTTTTTATGAAAAAGCCTCGCTGGCGTTTCTGCCGGGATACGGCATTCTGACGCTCACGCAGGAAATCTTCGGTGTACTGGTGCTCGCGTCGTCGCTGGTGTTTCTGTTCCGGCGCTATGTCACGCAGCCGAAACGCTTTACCGGCAAGGAGATGAAGCCGACGAGCCGGCGCGACGCGACGTTCATTCTCGGGCTGATCGTGGTGCTGATGGTGACGATGTTTCTGGCGAACGGGAATCATCCGTTCGTTTCGGCTGACGGACAGCAGTTGGCGTTCCGCCAAGCTGGCAACCGGCCCTTTTCCGACGTGGCCGGGTATTTCATCGGCAATGGAAACAGTCTGATCGTGTTCGAGGTCGCGTGGTGGATTCACGTCGTCACGCTGTTCGTCTTTTTGAATTACCTGCCGTTTTCGAAGCATCTTCACGTACTGGCCTCGCTGCCGAACGTCTTCCTCGCGTCGCACAAGTCGAGCGGCGTGATTCCGAAGATGGACCTCGAAGCGGAAGACATCGAAACCTTCGGCGCGTCGGACGTGGAACATTTCACCTGGAAGCAGTTGTTCGACAGCTACACCTGTACGGAATGCGGACGCTGCACCTCGGTCTGTCCGGCCAACAACACCGGCAAGGCGCTGTCGCCGCGCAAGATCATGATGGACATCCGCCACCGGCTTTCCGAAAAGGGCGAAGCGATGGTCGGCAAGCTCGGGACCTTCACGGGCGCGGTCAGCGGCGATGCCCAGCCGGAATCGGTCAAGGACATGCTCGCGCAGAAACTCATCAGCGAGCAGTTCATCTCGCCCGAGGAACTCTGGGCCTGCACGACCTGCCAGGCGTGTATGCAGGAATGCCCGGTCAGCATCGAGCACGTTCCGACCATCGTGGACATGCGCCGCAACCTCGTGTTGCAGGAGGCCGATTTCCCGCAGGAACTCAACACGCTGTTCACCAACATGGAGAACAAGTATTCGCCGTGGTCGTTCAGCCACGACGGACGCGCCGAGTGGTCCGAGGGAATGGAAATTCCGCTCATGTCGATGATCGAGGCGGACGACAAGAACGTGGAAGTGCTGTTCTGGGTCGGCTGCGCCGGGTCATACGATGACCGCTACCGCAAGGTCGTGCAGTCGGTCGCGCGGTTGTTGAAGAAGGCCAGCATCACGTTCGCGATTCTCGGCAAGGAAGAGAAGTGTACGGGGGATCCGGCGCGGCGCGCGGGCAACGAATACCTCGCGCAGACGCTGATTCAGGAAAACGTCGAAGTGCTCAACGGCTACAAGCCGCGATTCAAGACGGTGCTGACCTCATGCCCGCACTGCTTCAACGCGATCAAGAACGAGTGGTCGGAATTCGGCGGCACGTTCGACGTGATGCACCACAGTCAGTACCTGTCGAAACTCGTGGCCGATGGCCGCATCACGCCGACGCAGAAGATCGAGGCGACCGCCGTCTATCACGACTCGTGCTACCTCGGCCGCTCGAACGATGTGTATGAAGAACCCCGGCAGGTGCTCGTCCAGATCGGCGCGAAACTGAAGGAAATGGATCGTTCGCGCGACAAGGGCATGTGCTGCGGCGCGGGCGGCGCGCAGATGTGGATGGAAGAGACGGTCGGCACGCGCGTGAACGTCGAGCGCGCGCGGCAGGCGCTCGAAACCCAGCCCGACATCGTGGCGGCGGCCTGTCCGTTCTGCATGACGATGATGACCGACGGCGTGAAGGCCCATAACAACGAAACCGTCAAGGTCTTCGACATCGCCGAACTGCTCGATCAGGCGACCGGCGGCGAAAAGCGGGTGTAGGCGGAAAGTCGTCAGTGGTCAGTGGCCAGTTGTCAGTGAATTTTCCTGACGGCTGGCCACTGGTCTTTGTGGGCCTATTGCTCGGGTTTGAACTTCTCAAGCCGGAGTTTCAAACGGCGGATGGTGGCGGTGGCGAGCGCGGGCGAGACGAGGCGACCGTCGTCGGTCCGCATCCACTGGTTCAGCCGGAATTCGCGCAGGCAATAGGGGTTTTCGCGTTCGACCGAGATTGCTCCGTCGGAAATGGTGATGGTTGACCAGCCGTCCCGGCGGGGGAGAAATCCTTCGGGGCCGCGTCCGGGGAAGGCGACGGTTTCGAGCGGAACAACGAGGCAGGCATCGTCGGGACCTGTCGGCGTCAGTTCCCGATTGGGCGACGAATGGCCGTGAAACCAGTATTTCGGCGGATTCTGTGAAAGCAGCAGGTCGAGCGATTCCGAACCGTGCTCGCCCTGAACCGCTTTCGGCCCCTGATGCGTGAACAGGAAATCCGCCGGTTCGGTTTCAAGCAGATGGAGCAGCGCGGTTTCATCCACATAGGCCATCGGATGGTAATCGGAAGCCCGTTGACCGGCTTCGATTCCGCCGAGCCCCGCCGCGACGTGACCGGTCGGCAGCGCAACGCGCCAGCCCGACGGCAGGTAACGAATGAACCCGCCGGTATCGACCGTCGGAAGATCTCCGATTTGAACCGGCGTCGGTGGAATCGTTTTTGGAACAATTCGGGCGAGGCTCGGAAATCCTTCGTGGTTGCCGTGAACCATGACCACCGGGCAGGCGAGTCCGAGGCCGTCGTCTTCGAGCGGGCGAAAGATGTATTCCAGCCACGGCGCGGGCGGATGGCTCGCCCAGTGGGTGAGGAATTCGAGTTCGCACGGATTGGCGCGGGCGTGCCGCCGGGTGGCGTTGTCGAGTTCGGCGTCAGTGGTGAAGGTTGCGACGTCGCCGCAGAGAAAAACGGCATCGAACGTGATGCCGCGTTCGAGTTGCCAACGCGCGATGACGCTCAGGGCCATTTGAAGGTGGCCATGAACATCCCC
>JAAFHI010000285.1:2090-5516 GCA_013298335.1 Actinomycetota bacterium | reverse complement strand
TCTTGCACTTCATCTCGGACAAACCGGCTATCTCCGGCGGATTCTGACCGGCGACAATGCCGCCGCGAACGCCATTTCCCTCGCGGCGCTGGCTCCGGCGAATCCCGCCTGACGTTTTTCAAAAGGAAAACCGCATGGGAAAAATCGTCGTCATCACCGGCGGAGGCCGAGGCATCGGCGCGGCAACCGCGAAGCTCTTTGCACGGAACGGTTTCGCGGTGTGCGTCAATTACAAATCGGACGCCGTTTCCGCCAACGAGGTCGCGCGGGCCATCGTCGCGGAAGGCGGAACCTGCCTTGCGGTTCAGGCCGACATTTCGGAAGAAGCGGGCGTTCTCGAACTTTTCTCAACCGTTGATCGCGAACTCGGGCGGCTGACGGTACTGGTCAACAACGCCGCCATCCTCAAGCCGCAGACCCGCGTCGAGCATCTGACGGCGGAACGCATCGAGAACATCTTTAAAACCAACGTGTTCGGGAGTTTTCTGTGCTGCCGGGAGGCGGTGAAACGCATGTCGCGGCGGCACGGCGGCGCGGGGGGTGTGATCGTCAACGTGTCATCGGCGGCGGCGCGGACCGGTTCGCCAAATGAATACGTCGATTACGCCGCGTCGAAAGGCGCGCTCGACACGCTCACCCGCGGACTCGCGCTGGAAGTGGCGGACGAGGGCATCCGCGTGAACGGCGTCCGACCGGGGTTCATCCACACCGAAATGCACGCCGATGGCGGCGAACCTGACCGGATCGCCCGCCTCGCCGCGCGGATTCCCTTGAAACGGGGCGGCGAACCGTCCGAAGTCGCCGAAGCGATCTACTGGCTGGCGTCGGAAAAATCTTCGTATTCAACCGGCAATTTTCTCGATCTGGCGGGTGGCCTGTAATCCCGTCACTTCTCGGGAATGACCGCCACCGCCTCGATTTCCACGAGATAGCCTTCCTGAAAGAGCGACTGGACGCCGACGAGCGTGCTGGCCGGCTGGTTTTCCATCGGGAAAAACTCGCGCCGGATGCCCCGCACCATCCCGAGCGATTCCGGTTTGTAGTTCACGATGAAGGTGTTGACCTTGACGATGTCGGCCATCGTCCCGCCGGACGCCTCGACCGTTTTCTTCAGGTTTTCGAGCGCCTTGCGGTACTGCGTCGGAAAATCGCCCTTCCCGATCAGTTCGCCCTTCTCGTCCCAGGCGACCTGCCCCGAAATGTAGACGGTTCGCCCGCCCTTGACCGAAATCGCCTGCGAGAATGACGGCGCGTTCATCACGCCTTCCGGGTGAACGAACGTTTTCTCGACGCCCGGTTTTTTGGCTTTCGACGCGCCTTGCCCGAAGATGGCGAAGGCCGTCCCGCCGAGGATCACGAGCAGACCGGCTGCGCCGATGACGAGTTTCTTCATTGTGATTTCCGCCTTTTCTTTTTGTGAGATTGAGCGAAGGTCGCTGATGGACCATATATATAAAGGATCGCGCGCGCGTACGATGAACGGTTCTTCAAAGTTCCGGGAATCGAACCGGTCCGGCGATGGCGCGGCAGCGACAGATTACGCGCCGAGGCATACCCGCGAATCGGCGGGGAGGGAACCGCAGGAAAGCGTTCGAACTGCTTGAAACGGTCAGGAAATCCGATGCCGGAACGGGCTACGCTGCGGAGGCCGTAACATGGATGAAAGCCCCGAAAGACGCTCCGGCACAGACTTCCGCACATGCCTGCACGGGGTGTCACGTCCCGAAGTAGTTTGAAAAGAATGAGTTGCGGGTGTTTTCGGCTTTTATGTCAAAGGTCAATGCTTGATCGAATTGGTCGCCCGAAAGCTGAAGAAAGTAAACGCAAAGACACAAAGACGCAAAGGCACAAAGAAAGGCGGAAACCTGTGAGTCGGGGATTGGGGGGGACGACAAAACCGTGACGGCTGGACAACCACCCCGTTCGCTGAATAATGCGCTGAAAATCCCATCCTGACCGCTGGCCACTGGCGACGGACCACTGTTTCCCGGCTTTGAACCCGACACCTTCCCCCGTCACGCTCCGCATCGGAACCGACACCGGCGGCACCTTTACCGATTTCGTGCTGCATGACGGCGCGGGACTGCGCGTCGGAAAGGTGCCGTCCACGCCGGACGACCCGTCGCGGGCCATCCTCACCGGCCTGCGCGAACTGCTCGGCGCGGAATGCGAATCCGCCGGGTTCGAATTTCTGCACGGCACGACGGTCGCCACCAACGCGCTGCTCGAACGGCGCGGCGCGCGCATCGCCCTCGTCACCACCGCCGGCTTCGAGGACGTCATCTTCATCGGAAGGCAGACGCGGGGGGAACTCTACAATCTGTTCGTTGACGCGCCGGTGCCGCTGGTCGAACGGGCGAACGTGTTCGGCGTGGCCGAACGGATGCTCGCCGACGGGTCGGTACATCTCAAACTGACGCCCGCCAAAATCAGGAACGTCCTCAAACGGATTCAGGAAAGCGACATCGAGGCGGTCGCGATCTGCCTGCTGCATTCCTACCGCAATCCGGACCACGAAATCCGGCTCGCGAAAGCCTTTCGCAAGGCGGGGTACGACGTGTCGGCCTCGCATGAAATTCTGCCGGAATATCGCGAGTACGAACGGACCGCCACGACCACCGCGAACGCCTTCGTGGCCCCGGTCATGGCGCGGTATCTGGAACGGCTTGAAACCGCGCTCGACGGACGGCGTGTCGGGGTGATGCAGTCCAACGGCGGCACGATTTCCACCGCCGTCGCGCGGCGCGAGGCCATCCGGACCATTCTTTCCGGCCCGGCGGCGGGCATCGTCGGCGCGCGGGTGGTCGCGCAGGCCGCCGGATTCACCCGCGTCATCACCTTTGACATGGGCGGGACCTCGACCGACGTCGCGCTGCTCGACGACCGGATTCCGGTGACGGCGGAGTCGGAAGCGGGCGGCGTCCCGATTCGCCTGCCGATTCTCGACATTCATACGGTCGGCGCGGGCGGCGGCTCGATTGCCTTTCTCGACGCGGGTGGCGCGCTCCGGGTGGGACCGCGCAGCGCGGGCGCGCATCCCGGCCCGGCCTGCTACGGTCGGGGCGACGAATTCACCGTCACCGACGCCAATTTCCTGCTCGGACGCCTCGACGGCGAACGCTTTTTCGGCGGGAAAATGACGCTCGACTTCGACCGCGCCAAACGGGCCGCCGACCGGCTCGCCGCACAGCTTCATCTTTCGGTGAATGAACTTGCCGAGGGCGTCATCCGCATCGCCAACGCCAACATGGAACGCGCCGTGCGATTCGTGTCGGTCCAGCGCGGTTTTGACCCACGCGAATTTGCGCTCGTCGCCTTCGGCGGCGCGGGCGGACTGCACGCCTGCGAACTCGCCGCCGCGCTCGGCATTCCGACGGTCGTCGTGCCCCGGTTCGCCGGGGTGCTGTCGGCGCTCGGTACGCTGCT
>JAAFHI010000285.1:0-2080 GCA_013298335.1 Actinomycetota bacterium | reverse complement strand
GTGAAGAAGGATTATTCGCGGAGCATTCTGCTTCCGGCGGCGGACATCGGTTTCGAGGAACTTGAAACGCGCTTCGAACCGCTCGTCGCGGCGGCGCGGACGGAACTCCGGCGGGAAGGGTTCGCCGACGGCTGCATCGTCATCGAGCGGATGATCGACGTGCGGTATTCCGGGCAGTCCTACGAAATTTCACTGCCGCTCTCGCCGAACTTCACCCACGCCTTTCACGTTCGACACGAACAACGCTATGGATACTCCGACACCGGACGCGCGGTCGAAGTCGTCACCGCCCGCGTGACGGGCATCGGGCTGACGGTCAAGCCGGGGCTGCCCTTCGTCGAGCCGAAGGCCGCCGAACTGCCGACGATGGGGCTGCGCAAGGCCGTGTTCGGCAGGGATCGCCGACCGACCGGCATGTGTCCCTATGAAAGTCTCGAACCGGGGATGACGGGCGTCGGTCCAGTCATCGTGACCGGCGGCGAGGCGACGACGGTCATTCCGCCCGATTTCGCGTTCAAAGTGGACGGGTTCGGAAATCTCGTCATCCGTTCGGGACCCGGCCTTCCGGACGACGAGGAAGACACGCTCTGATCTGAACGTACTTTTATTTCAAAGGTCAATATTCGCCCATGAGAGTCCTCGACTGGACGATCGTCATTGCCTACCTTGTATACGTCATCTGGGACGGGTTTCGGCTGTCACGGGTGAGCAGCAGTACCGAGGGGTACTTTCTGGCCGGGCGGAGTCTGCCGTGGTGGGCGGTCGGGCTGTCGGTGATGGCGACCCAGTTGTCGGCGATCACGCTCGTGGGCGCGACCGGGCAGGGGTTCGGCGACGGCCTGCGGTTCGTCCAGTTCTACTTCGGGCTCCCGCTCGCGATGGTCATCCTCTGCGTGACGGTGGTGCCCTTCTTCTATCGGGCAAAGGTCTATACCGCGTATGAATTTCTGGAGCGCCGGTTCGACGCCAAGACCCGCGCGCTGACGGGGTTGCTCTTTCTGGCGTCGCGCGGCCTCGGCGTGTCGGTCATCATCGCCGCCCCGTCGATCATTCTTTCCATCGTGCTCGGCTGGAACGAAGTCGCGACGATCATGCTCATCGGCCTTTCGACCACGATCTACACGATGGTCGGCGGCGTGCAGGCCGTGACCTGGACCGACGTCAAGCAGATGTTCGTCATCTTTTTCGGCATGTCGGTCGTAATGTTCATCATTCTTTCGAAAATGCCCGCCGAGGTCACGTTTCTCGACAGTCTCCGCCTCGCCGGTTCCGCCGGACGTCTGAAGGCCGTGGACTGGACCTTCGATCTGAAGCAGACCTACACCATCTGGTCGGGCCTCATTGGGGGTCTTTTTCTCTTTCTGGCCTATTTCGGGTGCGACCAGAGTCAGGTGCAGCGGTTTCTCACCTCGAAATCGGTGGATGAAGGCCGCGTTTCGCTGCTGATGAGCGCGTTTGTGAAGATTCCGATGCAGTTTTTCATGCTGCTCATCGGCGTCATGATCTTCGTCTTCTATCTGTTCAATCCCGCGCCGATGCTGTTCCGGGTGGACACCGGCCAGAAAATCGAGGCCGCCGGGAAAACCGCCGAGTTCTCGCGTCTCACCGCCGATTATGACGCGGCCAACGGACGCCGCGCGAAAGCCGCGACCGATTACGCGGCGGCGCTGCACGGCGGCGCGCCGGAAGCCGTCGCCGTCGCCCGGACGAACTTCGAAACCGCCAACCGGGACTCCATCGCCCTGCGTTCAAAAGGCATCGGGATGATGAAGTCGGTCAACGGCGCGTATGACGACGTCAATTACGTCTTTCCGACCTTCGTCGTCCGCCACATGCCCGCCGGCGTCGTGGGCCTGATCATCGCGGCGATTTTCGCGGCGGCGATGTCGAGCATCGCGGCGGAACTCAACGCGCTGGCGACCGCCTCGACGGTGGATTTCTATAAACGATGGATTGCGCCCGAGGCCGACGACCGGCGGACGGTGCGGTTCGGGCGCATCGCCACCGGCGTCTGGGGGATCGTGGCCTGCGTGATTGCGACCTATTCGACCCAGCTCGGATCGCTCATCGAGGTCGTGAA
>JAAFHI010000183.1 GCA_013298335.1 Actinomycetota bacterium | reverse complement strand
CAGGCGCGGTGAGTGCCCATGAAGTCCGTTTCGTCACGCACCACGACGTCAGCCGCGAGGAATGCGAACGCGCCGTACAGATCGTCTCGACCATCCAGCGTTAGGGAAATTTAACTGAAAACCGCTGAAAGCATTGGATTTCGTCAGGCAACCGATTATAGATTGCCCCATCGAAACAGGACAACCTGTCATAGTCCCTTCACATTTGAAGACCCGGTCCTGTACTTTGGGGAGTTCTCACCATGAAAAAGACGCTGTCTTTTG
Source organism: Actinomycetota bacterium (assembly GCA_013298335.1). Classification (GTDB taxonomy): domain Bacteria; phylum Acidobacteriota; class Blastocatellia; order Chloracidobacteriales; family Chloracidobacteriaceae; genus JAAFHI01. The sequence goes on along the minus strand of JAAFHI010000183.1, from coordinate 6,500 downwards.
CGCTGGCTCTGCTTTGCCTGACAAGTTCGACGCTGTTTGCCCAACAACCGTCACCCACGCCAACCGATCCGCCGAAATCAAACGCGCCACCGGAAGACGATGCCGAAGGGGTCGTCAAGATCGGCACCTCGCTCGTCCAGATTGACGCGGTCGTGACCGACGGTTCGGGAAAAATCATCCGCAACCTGAAAGCCGAGGATTTTGAAATTTCCGAAAACGGAAAGCGGCAGGACATCACCAACTTTTCCTTCGTCGAAGTTGCGCCGACACTGGACGCGGGCCCCCAACCCGCCGCCACGGACCCGAACGCGCCGGTCACTGCGCGCAAACTGAAGCCGGACGAAGTCAGACGGACCATCGTGATCGTCGTGGATGACCTCGGCATCGGGGTCGGGGACGTCGAGTTCATCCGCCGCTCGCTGGTTCAATTCGTCGAGAAACAGATGGGTCCCAACGATCTGGTGTCGATCATCCGGACCAGCTCCGGGAGCGGTACTCTCCAGCAACTCACAAACAATCGGCAATTCCTGCTGGCAGGAATCAGGAAGATCTATCCCAGGGACTTTGCAAGAGACTTTAACCAAACGTTTTTCTCTGCTTTCCCGGTGCTTTCCAACGCCATCAAGAGCCTTCAGAAAGTGCCCGGCAGAAAGTCGATCATTTTCGTTTCGGATGGTCTGACGCTCAACGAAGGCTTTTTCCCGGTCGGCGGCATTCCGCTCGAATCCACCGGTGACTCGCGGCTCGAACGATTCCGGCAACTCGTCGATCAGGCCAATCGCTCCTCCGTGGTCATCAACACGTTTCACTCGCAGGCGCAAAAGTCGTTGAATTACGATTCGGCCACCACCCGCCCGTACCAGTTTGACCGCTTCGGCAATCAGATTCCCTTTCGCCCCAACCAGCCGGTCGAGGAACTCACCACCATTCGCCAGACGGCCAACGCAAACCAGGACGGCCTGTTGGCCCTCGCAAAGGAAACCGGCGGCATCCCCATCCGCAACACGAATGATTTCAGCGCCGGATTCCAGAAAATCCTCAACGATCAAAGCGGGTACTACCTGATCGGATACTCGCCGGACGAAGAGATCTTCAAGGCCGAAAAAAACGGGTTGCACCGTTACCGGTCTATCTCGGTCAAGGTGAAGCGGTCAGGTCTGACTGTTCGCTCTCGTAAAGGTTTCAGGGCCGTCACCGACGCCGAACTCACCCGGACGAAGACGCCGGAAACCAGACTGGTCGAGGCACTCGCGTCGCCGTTCAAAACCTCCGACCTCAAGGTCCAGTTGACGTCCCTGTTCGTGAACGAAAACGGCCCGGACGGAAAACCGAATGCGATTATCCGCTCGCTGCTGTTCTATGACGCCTCGGACCTGACGTTTCAGGATGACGGCGATGGCTGGATGAAGGCGGAAGTCGGGCTGTTCGCCATGATTTTCGACGACAACGGCGGCCTGGTCGAAAGGGTCGGTCGCACCCAGAACATCCGCCTGCGGGGGAAAGCGCTCGCGGATGCCCGCAAGAACGGGCTGGTCTATACGCTGGACATACCGGTCCGCAAAGCCGGGGCCTACCAGATCCGGGCCGCGGTCCGGGACAACGCCAGTCAAAAAATCGGTTCCGCCAGCCAGTACATCGAAACACCCAGACTTGAAAAGGACCGGCTCTCCCTTTCGGGCCTCGTGCTCCTCGGACTTGAAAGCAAGGCCGCGCCGAACGCCGCGCCGCAACTCGTCATTTCGGAAGCACCGAGCGCCAGCCCGGCGGTGCGCGAGTTCGTTCGCGGCGGCGGACTTTCCATCAGTTGTTTCGTGTACAACCCGGTCGTCCATCCCCAAACCAGACAGCCTTCCATCAAGGCGCAGATCAAGCTGTTCCGCGAAGGAAAGGAAATTTATTCGGGGAAGGAATTCCAAGTTCCCTTTTCCGCCGACGGCACGATTGAACTCAACCGGGCCATAACCCTCGCTGAATCCCTTGAACCGGGCGAGTACGTCGCGCTCGTCACGGTCACGGACCTCAACCAGAACGATTCAAAACGCAAAACCGCCCGGCAGTGGCTCGACTTCACCATCGTAGGGTCGGCAAACCGATAACCATCGCAAAAATGTCCCGGTCGTTTCCGCTCAGGGAACGCCGGGACCGTCCGAAGAACATCGGGAACGACCGTTCGGGAACAACTTTCCCGTTTCCGGGGATTTCCTGGTGACACCTGCCCGAAAACCGCCTCGCCAAAGGAGACACCCGATGAAAAAGCCGCTTGCATGGTTTCTCGTGCTTCTCTGTTTCGCCGAATTTCCCCTGTTCGCCCAGCAGCCCGCACCCGCCAGTCCGCCCGCGCCGAGTCGACCGGAAGAAACGCAGGACGAGGATTCGGAAGGCGTCGTGAAAATCGGGACCACCCTCGTCCAGATCGACGCCCTCGTCACCGACCGGGACGGAAAGATCGTCACCGATCTGACCGCAGATGATTTTGAAATCTTCGAGGATAAAAAACCGCAGACGATTTCAAATTTCTCGTTTGTCGACGCCAGGTTGGGGGAGCCAATTACCTTGTATTCCAAAGGCGTGAAACCCTCCTCCGGCACACCCATCGCTCCCGCAAGGATAAAACCTTCCCAAGTCAAACGAACCATCGTTTTTGTGGTGGATGACGTTTTTTTCGGAGCTCCGGAGGCAACCTATACACGGAAAGCTCTGAACCAATACATTGACACGCAAATCGGGCCCAACGATCTGGTCGCCATTTTGCGGACCAAGTCGGGTACCGGCGTCCTGCAACAATTGACCAATGACCAGCGGGTTCTGAGGGCATCCGTCGAGAAGATCACCCCTTTTCTCCTGAATGAAAATTCGCCGGTGTTGTCCGTCCTGGAACAGACCATCCGAAACCTCAAATCCGTCCCAGGTCGGAAGCTCGTGGTCCTGATCTCTCCGCAACTGAAAAGGGGATATTCGCAAGCTGACCTGTCCAGCGGAGCGAATCCGGGCATCGCCTCCCGCAGGGAAAAGACGGATTCGGGGATAACGCCCAAAACCGAAACCAGCCCGCTGGATTCGGTTGGCGGACTTGGCCTTGACCAATTTCAGAGAATTACCGAATTGGCGGTTCGTTCCTCGGTCATCATCAGCAGCGTTGACCCATCGGGTGTCTCAAGCGTCATCGACCCCGAAAAGGATGGTCTCATTCTGCTTCCCAAGGAAACCGGGGGGAAAGCCTTCCGAAACAATAACGATCTTGCCCTCGGACTCCGGACGGTGGTGGAGCGCGAAAGCGGGTACTATCTGATCGGCTACGTTCCCGACCAGGATCGGTTTGATTCAAAAGGGGGAAACCGACCGTTCATTCCTCTCACCGTCCGCGTCAAGCGCCCCGGTCTGACGGTGACCACGCGTAAAGGATTTCGCGCGGTGAGCGATGAGGAACTTCAACGACAGGAAACGCCGGAATACAAGCTGGTCGCCGCGTTGGCCTCTCCGTTTGGAACCAACCAGGTCAGAACGCGGCTCACCACGGCCTTCCTCAAGGATTCGCCGCCGGACCAAACTTCAAAGGCTGGATCCATTCGGTCGTTCATTTACTTCGACGCCAACGATCTCACCTTCGTGGATGAACCGGACGGCTGGAAACGCGCGGAGGTTGGCATTTATTCGATGCTGTTCGATGACAACGGCGAAATCCTGAAAAAAATTGGTCGAACCCAAACCCTTCGGCTGCGAGGAAAAACATTCGAAGCCGCCTTGAAGAACGGCTTCGTCTTCACCCTCGATCTGCCGGTCCCAAAAAGCGGGGCCTTTCAGATACGCGCCGCGGTCAAGGATATGGCCACTTCGCGGATCGGTTCGGCAAGCCAGTTCATTCAGATTCCAAAACTTGAAAAAGACCGGGTCGCCCTTTCCGGTCTGGTCCTGACCGGTCTTGAAAGTCGAACGGCCCCCAACAGTTCGGCCCAACTCACCCTGTCCGACGCCCCCAGCGCCAGCCCGGCGGTCCGGGAATTCGCACAGGACGGCGGACTCTCAGTAAGCTGCTTCGTCTACAACCCGGTCGTCCATCCGCAGACCAAACAGCCCGCCGTGACGGCCCAGATCAAATTGTTCAAGGACGGAAAGGAAATGTACGCGGGCAACAGTTTCAACGTCCCGCCCACCCCCTCCGGCGTCCTCGAACTTTCAAGGGCCATCGGATTCAGTTCCGATTTCGAACCCGGCGAATACTCGGCCCTCGTGACCGTGACCGACCTCTACCAGACCGATTCGAAACGAAAGACCGCGACCCAGTGGCTCGACTTCACTGTCGTCGCGCCGCAGGCCACGAACAAATAGAAAAGCGAAGTCCCCGCCCTCTTCTCAAAAAAAGAGGACGGGGACTTCGCTTCACCTGCAAAAAAACTATCCGTCTTCGCCGACGCGCAGCACGGCGAGGAAGGCTTCCTGCGGAATATCCACGCGGCCAACCTTCTTCATCCGCTTCTTCCCTTCCTTCTGCTTTTCGAGCAGTTTGCGCTTCCGGGAAATGTCACCGCCGTAGCACTTTGCCAGCACGTTCTTGCCCATCGCCTTCACCGTTTCGCGGGCGATGACCCGGTTTCCGATGGCAGCCTGAATCGGCACTTCGAACAACTGGCGCGGAATCAATTCCTTCATCTTTTCAACCAGCGCCTTGCCCCGGTTGTAGGAATTCTCGCGGTGAATGATGAGCGAGAGCGCGTCCACCGGATCGCCCGACACGAGCACGTCGAGTTTGACGAGGTCGGACGTCTGGTATCCGTTGAGATGGTAGTCGAGCGAGGCATAGCCACGTGAAACCGACTTCAGACGGTCGAAGAAATCGAGCACCACTTCAAGGAGCGGAATGTCGTAGGTGAGCATCACCCGCTTTTCGCTGATGTATTCGAACCCGCGCTGGACGCCGCGTTTTTCATCGAGCAATTTCAGAATCGGCCCGAGGAAGTCGTCCACCGTCATGATGGTCGCCTTGATGATCGGCTCCTCGATGCGGTCAATCGTGCTCGGGTCGGGCAACCGGGCCGGGCTGTCTACCGTGATTTCATCGCCGTTGGTCAGAAAGACGTTGAAGCGCACGCTCGGCGCGGTGGTGATGAGATCGAGATTGAACTCGCGTTCCAGCCGTTCCTGCACGATTTCCATGTGCAGCAGCCCGAGGAAACCGCAGCGATACCCGAAACCAAGCGCCGCCGAATGTTCCGGCTCGAAGAAGAACGACGAATCGTTCAAACGAAGTTTGTCGAGCGCGTCGCGGAGTTCCTCATACTGGTCGCTTTCCACCGGATACAACCCGGCGAAGACCATCGGCTTGATTTCCATGAAGCCGGGCAGGGCCTCGGTCGCCTGACGGGCGGTCTCGGTAATCGTGTCGCCGATCTGGACGTCGGCCACGGTCTTGATGTTGGAATAGACGAATCCGACTTCACCCGCCCCGAGTTCGCCGATTTCGCGCGCTTTCGGCGTCATCACGCCGACGCCTTCAATCAGATAGTCGCGTCCGGTCGCCATGAAACGGATTTTCATGCCGGGGCGCAGCGTGCCGTCCACGATGCGAACCAGCACGATGACGCCTTTGTACTGATCGAACCACGAGTCGAACATCAGTGCCTTGAGCGGCTTCTGGGAATCACCCGTCGGCGGCGGAATGATATGGACGATCTGTTCGAGCAGTTCTTCCGTTCCGAGACCGGTCTTCGCGCTCGTCAGGACCGCGGTCAGCGGATCGAGGCCGAGGACCTGTTCGATCTGGCTTAGCACCCGGTCCGGCTCGGCGGAGGGAAGGTCGATCTTGTTGATGACCGGGAACATTTCGAGATTGTTCTCGAGCGCGAGGTAGGCATTCGCCAGCGTCTGCGCCTCCACGCCCTGCGTGGCGTCAACCACCACGAGCGCGCCCTCGCAAGCGGCGAGCGAGCGCGAAACCTCGTATGAAAAGTCGACGTGACCCGGCGTATCGATCAGGTTCAGGACGTAATCCTTCCCGTCCTTCGCCTTGTAGTTCAAACGAACCGCGTGGGCCTTGATGGTGATGCCCCGCTCGCGTTCGAGGTCCATGGCGTCGAGCACCTGTTCCGACATCTCGCGGTGCGTGAGTGCGCCGGTGCTTTCGAGGAGACGGTCGGCCAGCGTGGACTTCCCGTGATCAATGTGGGCAATGATGGAGAAATTACGAATGAGTTCGGTTTTCATCTGAAAGCCAGTCAGAAAAGGTCGTTCCGGGGAAAATGAATCAATCCGCACCTTAGCACGGCGGGCCGGTCTTTTCACGAACGATTGGCAAGAAAAAGGAGACGGGCTGAGACCGTCGAATCCGATCGTCCGCCAGACATTTTTCCGGAACCTTCCATCGGCGGACAATTGAAAACGGGGCGCGCGACCTGAAGTGATCGCCGCCCCGCGGTTTCGGAACCTGTCACCGTGAACCCTCCAACCGGTTCACTTCAGGCCGCTTACCTGGTTTCTCTGGTAATCAGGAGATTGTTCGTCACGGA
>JAAFHI010000406.1 GCA_013298335.1 Actinomycetota bacterium | reverse complement strand
TTTACCGCCCGAATGTAGGAAACAATCTGGTATGGGCCTTCCCCCGTGACCTGAAAAAGGTATTCATACCGGTGCGGGAAATTACCGCTGCCTGTATTTTGATAATTCCAGTCACTCGAATTCCACGTTTGAATAACGGTCGTCCCATTCCTCAGGACCGTGTCCATTACTCCAAGGCGGGTATCTGAAAACAAAACAAATCGAACCGTGGTATTGGTAGAGACAACTCCGGTCAATAAAAGGGGATCGCGTCTTTCGTCATCCTCGGTATCACCCACCGTTGACCGAACTGAAAACTTATACTCAGGAAGGGTCGAAAAAGCTCCGGCCCGTGGTGGAAGAACGAGTGTGGTGAAGGCAAGCTGAATGCCCCCAACTGATATACTGGTGAAACCAAATGGGTCAGTAAGAATCGAAACAACCTGACCTGTACCGTACCTAGTGGGAGGAGGATTTAACGCACGAACAAAGACCGAAGTGTCAGAAATTACAGAAGGGCTGAATCCGAAAATGGCAAAACGTCCATTTACATTTGTTTGGGTTACAAGCGCCCCCCTTTGAAGTCCATTTGCCCACGGATCACCGTTTGTCCCCGATAACCCACCATTGGCCTGAACATGAACTCTGGCGACTGGCCCGAACTGGGCATTATTAGACCCTGGAATTGGGATTGTTTCTAAAACCGTTCCGACAATCATTCTGGCTCGAAACGGATTTGCGGCTGCCACAAAAGTGTAGGCTGTGATCAGAACTGCCCCGATAGCCAGGATTTGAACGGGTTGCGGTTCCAAGGGGCCGTGTTCTTTTCCTGCAAACCCTACCAACGAAGGGGAAGGCGGGGGAGGCGGGGCAACCGGGCGGATGCCGATAAATCCAGGCCGTGCCACCGAAGCGTATTTTCCGTTCTTTACCTGTGCATACCCGGTCGAATTCCACACATCGACGTTTTCACCCAAATCATTGACCAGCGTGCCGGGTGAAATGATTGCGAGTTCAGAGCCTTCCTGAGCGCTCGCTGGAGCGGCGGTTTCGAGAAAGATCTCCTCTTCGCAGGTAAAACTACCTCCAACTTCAACATCAACCCGCGCCACGAACAAAGCATCCTGCTCATTCAGGTCGGGCCCTCTTGGAATGGGGATTTGATTCGGATCACGGGGCGTTATCTTGATCTCCATCTGACCACGGATTGCGCCCTTTGGAATACGAACCGTTGACTGCCCATCATCACTGCGGAGCGTTCCGCCATTCACGCCAACGGAGTAGTACCCTTCTGAACGTCGATAAGCAGCCTGTGTGATCTGGTACTCGTAGCCTTCGGGCGAGCGAACGATGATGGTCAGTTCGTCGCCGACGGTGGCGAGGACTTCGGTGGCGAACGAGCCGTCAGGGAGGATGAAGGTCGCCGAGGTGGCCTGGGTCGCGTTGTTGATGACGATGACCGTGTAGCCGACGGGGGCCGCGCCCGCCGGGGCCGACACACGCACGAATCCCTGGTCGTTCGGGTAGTCGATGCGAACCTGTTCAGGTTTGAGCCGGTTGCTGACCGCGACCGCCGCCTGCGTCGTGAACTGCGATGTGAACACTGCCGTGAGCTGGTTGCCGTACAGATCGCGGACCGCCAGCGTAACCGACACGGTGTAGGTTTTGGCGTTGGCGAGGACCGTCGTCGGGGTGAAGGTCACCTTGCGACGGGTCACATCCGTGGTCAGCGAACCGACGACCGTCACGCCGTCGCTTGAAGTCACCTTGATGTTCGAGCGGGTGATGGTCGCGACCGCCACCGGCTTGTTGAACTCGATGAGGATGGCGGCATTGACCGGAACGTCGGTCGCCGAATTCGCCGGCTGGATCGTCTGGACGCTGAAGGCGGTGGGCGCAACCACGAGCGGTCCCGCCGTCACGATGTTCCCTTGCGCGGGGACGCTTGCCGAGGTCTGCCCCGTGGCATCGCCGGTGAGCGACGCGCCATTCAGGCGGTTCAGCCCGGCGTCGGCGGTCCCAGCCGCGCCGAGGACCGCGAACTGTCCGTTTTCCTTTGTAATCGAGACAAACGGCATCCGGTCGGCGGTGACCAGTACATTTGAAGCGAGCGCCCCCGTCTGGCTGCCCGTCCGGGTTTCGCCCGCGAGGTAGCCGAAATCAACAGGGACGCGGATGAAGGCATAGCGTCCGCTTTCGGTGATGCCGGGGAGCGCGAGGCCCGCGACCGGCGCTGACCGGAAGCGTCCGTTGGTTGCGCTCGCTCCGGCCACGACGGTCAGTTGGCGCGCGCCGTTGGCGGTGATGACCTTTGCCACCACGAGGCGGTTGCCCGAGCGTCCGTCGGAGAGCACCGAGAGATTAGCGCTCTGTCCGATGGCCTGTCCGCCGAGATCGACGTCGGCGAGGCCCGCGAGTTCAAACCCTTCGGGAAGCGTCGTTTCAAAAGCGTCCAGGGGCAGACTGAGGGCGAAGACGGGCCGCGAACCGGTGATCGCTCCGGCGGGCAGTTCAAGCTGGACACCGTTGTTACCGAACACCGTCCCGCCATCGCCGCCGATGACATTGCCACCGGGGGTCTGGGCCGCGCGGACGCCGATGATGATCGCCGCCGATTGCAGTTGGGCGACGGTGTAGTCGGTCCGGGTGGGTCTCGCGACAAACCGCGCGGCGAGCTGGTTCGGCGCGTCGGTCGTGGCGGTCGGGTAGGAATAGAGCAGGATGTCCTGCCGGGGGCGCTCGACGACATCCGTCCGGGCCTCGACGAGCAGGTTGTAGGTCTCGATGAAGGTCACCTTGACGGCCACGCCCGACGGCAGTCTGGTCAGCGGGCTCGACGTGACGGTGATGTCGGACTGGGCGTTGGGCGCAATCAAGGCGCGGGGCGGATTGGCGGCGGCGGTCGTGGCCACGCCGGCCAGATCGCTTCCGAAAATGAGCGTTCCGGTGAGCGTGTCACCGACCGACGGGGTCGGCGGCGCGGTCGCTCCCGTGTCGGCCACGAGGAAGGCGTACTGCCCCGGTCCGGCAATATCCGCAAGGAGCGCGCCGTTCGCCCCGGCGGTGAGGCCGACGGCAACGGTGACCCACTTGCCGCGCGTCTGGTCATAGCGGACGAGCATCAGGGGGAGGTCCTGCGTCAGTCCGGTGACCGAGGTCAGGCGGAGTTGTCCGGCGGTGCTCGTTCCCGAGGTGGCGCGAATATCCACCACTGCGCCGGGGACGGGCGACCAGCCGAAAGGCAGGCGGTTGAGGAGTCCCTGCTGGGAAATGGCGGTCACGCGCACGTCCGCCCCGTTGTCGAAGGTCCCCGCCGGGAAGGTCGCCTCGATGCGCCCGTTGTCGCCGCGCAGGGTCCCGCCGCCGTTCGCCAGGACATTCGCCTGGGCGTCAGTCGGGGTGAGCCGGGCATCAAGAATTTCCACGCTCGATCCGTTTTGAATCCGCTCGACCGCGCGCTCGACCGGGACATACCCCGGCTTGACGAAGCGCAGGCGTCCGGTGGTGGTTCCGCCGATGACGTGGTACTCGCCCCGGTCGGAAGTGGTGGCCACGGCCTGTCCGTCGCGTTCCACCGTCACCCCGGCCAGCGGGTAGCCCGTCCGGTCATCCACCACGAAGCCCGACAGGCCCGCCGTGCCGGGAATCACGGTCTGTCCCGTGACGGTCGTGACGAGTCCGCCGGTGTTTCTGACATCCACGGTCACGAGGAATGCATCGCCGGGTTTGGCGTTGGCGGGAATGACCAGCGAATACGTGAAAGGCGCGGTCGAGACGGTTGTGACCCCACCGCCGTTGACGCGGAAATCGACGCCCGCGACCCCGGCTGGATCGGTGACATCGACCCGAATGATGTAGGTCTGGCCCGCCTCGACAGTCGGGGGGAGATCGACGAGCGTCACGGTGGGTTTGGTCCGGACGCTGCGGATCGTTACCTGCGCCGTTCCCGTCTGGTTGAGTGAATCGGTGACGGTCGCGGTGATCGTGTTCGCGCCTTCGGTCAGGGGAACGGTGGTGCTGAAGGTGTTGCCGACGAGCGGGACATTCACGCCGTTGACGGTGACCGTGACGGTGATGTCGGTCGCGCCGGGGGTGACCCGACCTGTGACGGTGGCCGAGTCGGTCGTGACAATTGCGTTCGGTTCGGGCGCGGTGAACACAACGGTCGGGGCCACCGGAGTGCGCTTCGTGACCTGAATCCTGGCTTCCGCCGTGCGGGTATTCGAGTCGGTGACGCGAGCCGTAAGGGTGTTCTGGCCGTCGGTGAGCGGCACGTTCGCGAGCGTCCAGATCTTGGTCGCGGGGTCGTAGGTCGCGGCGACATTGTTGACGGTCACGCCGGTGATGGTCGCGTTCGGGGCGATGGCCGCCGCGCGTCCTTCCAGATTTGTGGTCGTACCAAACGTCGAGGCCCCGTCGAGCGGACTTGTGAAAATGATCTGGGGCGCGGCTCCAGGTTCCTGCCGGGTGATGGTGACGGAAGTCGTGGTCTGGTTGCCGGCGGTGTCAGTTGCCACAACCGTGATCGTGTTCGGGCCGACGGTCAGCGGGATGGAGACGGTCCAGGTTCCGTTCGCGATGGTCGCGCTCTGGCCGTTGACGGTCACGGACGCGAGATCGCCGTCGGCGTCCGAGGCCGAACCGGA
>JAAFHI010000690.1 GCA_013298335.1 Actinomycetota bacterium | reverse complement strand
ATCTTTTGAATTTCACCTGAAACCTGAAACCCGACACCCGAAACCTTTGACATGGAACAACGTCAGCAATCGCTCATTCTGACCCACGCGGTACTGGTGGGGCTTTCCCCGCTGATACCGATTCCGTTGCTCGACGATCTGGTGATGAGCCACTTTCAACGTCGGTGTGTACGAAAACTGGCGGCGGAATATCGCGTTTTTTTGTCGGATGAAGACATTTCGATCCTGGCCGACGGGGAAGACGGCGGTTTCTGGAAGTCCCTGGTGAAAAACCTCGTCCTGTTGCCGTTCCGCTTGCTCTCCCGCTCCTTTCGCAAGCTTCTCGTGGTGCTCGAATACAAGCGGATGGCCGATGTCGCCAGCATGTCGTTTCATCAGGGTTATCTGCTGGAACACATTCTGAAAACCCACTGGAACGAACCGGTGGCCGTCATCGACGCGAAGGCCGCGCGCCGGGCGATTGACGCCGCCTGCCTGAAGGTCGGAGTCAAACTGGTCGGACTGTCGTTCCGGACGATTTTCGGCCAGTCGAAGGCCGCCCTGGCGACCGGCATCGACATCCTGACCGGGGCACTCAGAAGCCTCGCGGGGCGTCCGGCCCGCCAGGATGTCGCCAGGGCGGTCGAGGAAGTTGAATCCGCCGAGGAAAAGGCCGTCCAGGGCGTCGTCGAGCGTCTTCGGGAAGCCATGGGGAAGGTTCCCTCCGATCACTTCAAGAAACTCCGGGACGCGGTGGACGCCGAAATGTCCCGGCCACCGTCATGATGTTTCTTCCGCCTTGCCAGCCGCAAACGCCACGTACATAATCGCCTCACGTATCCGCAAACGCTCTCAATAAAACAATGAACGGAAGTGAACAACGCCTTCGCGCGGAGATCGTTGAAGTCGGGCGACGCCTTTATGAAACAAGGCTCATCGTCGCCGGTGACGGAAACATCAGCGTCCGCCTCCCCGATGGCAGACTCATCGTGACGCCGACCGGCGTCAACAAGGGCTATTTGAAGCCGGAAATGCTCGTGGTCACCGACCCGGCGGGCATCACTCTGCCCGGCCAGGACTACCGCGCCTCCTCGGAAGTGGCGATGCACGTCGTGATCTATCAGGAACGACCCGACATCATGGCGGTCGTCCACGCCCATCCCCCGGTCGGGACCGGTTTCGCCGCCGCCGGAATGGCCCTCGATCGCGCCCTCGTATCGGAAGTCGTGCTGACGCTCGGCTGCATTCCCCTCGCGCAATACGGCACGCCCTCGACGGCGGAACTTCCGGAGGCCATCCGGCCCCTCTGCCGCAAACACGACGCGATCCTGCTGGCGAACCACGGGGCGGTGACGTGTGGCGGCGATCTGGTGACGGCCTTCGACCGGATGGAGATTCTCGAACACTTCGCCCGCATCAGCCTGGTGGCGCATGTGCTCGGTGGCGGACGCGACATTCCCGCGCCGCTGATTTCGCGGTTGATGGATGTCCGTGAAAAAGCCGGTTTCATGCCGCCGGACCGGCGCGATCAGGACTGCCGGTTCTGCGAGCCGGACATTCCGGAATGCGGCGAGGCCGGCGAACCGGTATTCACCATGACCCGCCGGGAGCTGATCGATCTGGTCGCGCGCGCGACCGAGCTGACCAAGAATCGGTAGATTCTGAATTTTTTGATTGAAGTTTGAAGACCGTATCGGGGATGCTTCCCCGATACAGTACCTTTTCCACAGGAGAACGAACGCATGAGCATGGAAGCGCTTGGGCTTGTTGAAACCAAAGGTTTGATCGCGGTGATCGAAGCCTCGGATGCCATGGTGAAGGCGGCGAACGTGACGCTCGTCGGCTACGAAAAAATCGGCGCGGCCTTTATGACCGCGATTGTCCGGGGCGATGTCGCCGCCGTGAAGGCCGCCACCGACGCCGGCGCCGCCGCTGCCCGCCGGGTCGGCGAACTGGTCAGCGTGCATGTGATTCCGCGTCCGCATCCGAGCGTCAACGAAACGCTGCCGGTCTCTCCCAAAGGATGAACGATGAATGATGAAGGATGAAAAAGGCAGTTTGAGTTATGAATGTTACGGTATGAATCATGAGTTCCCGGTTTTGAGTCTCCGCTTTTAAGCTCAAGCAGACCGTGGGTCGGTCAAAGCCATAGGTTGAGAACTCAAAACCAAAAACTCAAAACTGTCTTTTTTCATCCTTCATCCCTCATCCTTCATCCTTCTCTTCCGTGGGGGTTGTTCGATGGTCAAGACCCAACTCAGCGGCATCACGTCATATCAGGACGCCTCGATGGCCCTTGACGCGGGCGTCGATGTCCTGGCGTTCGACTTCAATTCGCGGAGCGAGTATCACGTGGCTCCCGCGTCGGTTCGGGAAATCGTGGACAAACTCCCGCCGTTCGTGCCGGTCGTGGGCGTCTTTTTCAACGAATTCAACTTTGAGGCGCTGCGTTCGATGGCCGAGGCCGCGAAGGTCACGGCGGTGCAGCTCGACGGCAACGAAAGCCCCGAGTATTGCCAGCACCTGCGCGAGTACCGGCTGATCAAGAAGATGCGGGTGACCGAGGAATTCGACTACACCCGCGCCGGGGCCTACCCGGTGGGTGCGGTGCTGCTTGAAGGGGAAACCCCCGACGGACAGGGCAACCGGCTGTTCGACTGGCGCTACGCGGCGGCGGCCAAGCAATACAACCGGGTCATCGTCTCCGGTGGTCTGACGGCTGAAAACGTCGCGGCGGCGATCCGGTCGGTCAAGCCCTACGGCGTGAGCGTCCGGGAATCGGTCGAGTTCTCGCCGGGTCGCAAGGACCGGGTGAAACTCCAGACGTTCATGCAGGAAGTCGAACGCGGACGGCAGGAAGCGATGAAGACCACGACCAGTCGGCTGCCCCGACTTCCCGACCTGATGTAGTTTTTGCCGAACGACTGATTTTTTTCATTGACAAAAAGGCGATTGCCGAAGATACTCGGCGACTCGTTTGCGGATGTGGCGGAATGGCAGACGCGCATGGCTCAGGACCATGTGAGCTTCGGCTCTTGAAGGTTCAAGTCCTTTCATCCGCACCAATTTTTGAAAATTGCACCCGTAGCTCAGCTGGATAGAGCGTCTGACTACGAATCAGAAGGTCATAGGTTCGAATCCTGTCGGGTGCACCACCATAAAGCCTTGAT
>JAAFHI010000749.1 GCA_013298335.1 Actinomycetota bacterium | reverse complement strand
ACCCCTCGGAACCGAGACGGAGAACCCACCCATGAGCGACGAGACCAACCCGACCGCGGCTTCCAAAGCCCGCGACGAGCACGAGGAAGCCGAAACCACCGTGAAAGTGACCGACAAGCGACGTTTTCTCGACCCGGACCTGGCATCCGATCCGACACCCGACCCGGTCGATCACTTCACCGAGATCGAGCGTCTGCGCCTTCTGCTGGAGGAAAAAGACGCCCATCTGCGGGTGTTGCGCGATCAGGTCGTCGAGTTCGAGCAGAAGATGCAGAACGACATCCGGGAAACCCGCGCCCGGCTTGAACGGACCTTTACGCAGCGGGTGGCGGGTGTCCGCAACGATATTTTCCGCGATCTGCTTTCGGTCTTCGACAATCTGGACCTCGTCATCTCGGTGGCCGACAAGGCTTCCAAGGACGATCTGCTCACGGGCGTGACCGGTACGCAGCGCCTGCTCGTTCACACGCTGCAACAGCAGGGAGTGGAGCGGATCGAGGCGGCAGGGCAACCTTTCGACCCCGACCAGCACGAAGCCGTCGATACGGTCGAAGTGGAGCCGGAAAAGGATGGCGTGGTCGTGAGCCAGATGCGTCCCGGCTACCGGGTGGGTGGGCAGTTGCTGCGGCCCGCGATGGTGCGGGTCGGTCGTGCGGCGGCGACTTCCGTTTCCTCCGGCAACAAGGCCGAAAACGAATCGCATCCGGCCTGATCCGGGGAACCAACTGTTTCGACGCGGGAATCGCGTGTGCTATTTTCGCGTCGGTTCGATACCGTGCAGCCGGCGTTCGCTGCTGCCCCCCGAGATCACCGAACGCTCACCATAACCGACGGTTTTCATCAAGAGGAACGCTATGATTGACATGGGCGATTTTGCGGATCGATTCTCCGAAAGCGGGCAGCGCGTGATGAAGCGCGCGTACGAAGAATCAAAACAACGCGAACACAACTTCATCGCGCCGGAGCACATTTTTCTCGCGCTCGCCGAAGTCGAACGCCCGCTCGTCAACGAGATCATGCAGAGCCTGAATCTCGACCCGCAGGCGATTCGCAACGAATTCGACGGACGGCTCGCCATCCAGCGGCAGTTTGTCGGCAAGCGCATGAAGCTGCATGAAACGACCCGCGACCTGCTCAACAAGGCCATGCGGCGCGCGCGGCAGAATGGCCGCCAGACCATCGATTCCACCGACCTGCTGATTTCGCTCTTCCAGGACGAGGAAGGCGCGACCGTCGGCGTGCTCAAGAAATTCGGCGCCGATCCGTCGGACGTGGCCGAAAAGGTCGGTTCGCGCCTGCGGACGCGTGAGGAACGCGACGCCCGCATCAACCGGAAATTCGAACTCCCGCCGTATCTCAAGCACTTCGGCACGAGCCTCAACAAGCTCGCCCGCGAGGACAAGCTCCCGCCGGTCATCGGTCGCGAGAAGGAAATCCGGCAGATGATCGAAATCCTCTGCCACCGCGAACGGGCCAACTCGCCGATTCTGGTCGGCGAACCCGGTGTCGGAAAGACCGCCGTGGTCGAAGGACTCGCGCGGATGATCGAAATGGAGCCCGAACGGGTGCCGCAGCGCCTCCGCAACGCCCATGTCGTCTCGATGCAGATTTCGAACGTCGTGGCGGGGACGATGCTGCGCGGGATGTTCGAGGAGCGTATCCAGGGCGTCATCAACGAGGTCAAGGAACGCGAAAACCTGATTCTCTTCATTGACGAAGTCCACACCATCATCGGCGCGGGCTCGGCGATGGGCGCGGCGTCGGATGCGGCCAACATGTTCAAGTCGGCGCTGGGCCGGGGCGAACTGCGGATCATCGGGGCGACCACGACCACGGAGTACAAGGAATACATCGCCGAGGACGAAGCCCTCGCGCGGCGCTTCCGGACGGTCACCATCAATGAGCCCAATATCGACGACACGCGCAAGATCCTGCTCGGCGTCCGTCCGCGGCTCGAACGCAACTACTCGGTGCAGATTACCGATGAAGCGCTCGAAGCCGCGCTCGAAATGGCCCCGCGCTACATCCGCAGCCTGCACATGCCCGACAAGGTCATCGGCTGGCTCGACACCGCCTCGGTCAAGGTCGAAATCGACAGCCCCGACGCACCGGTCGTCCACAAGCGTCATGTGATCGACGTCATCGCGCAGGAATCGCAGATTCCGCAGGACATGATTTTCCGTGAGACAACCGACCGGTTTTCCAACATGGAAGAAGGTCTTGGAAATCGCGTGGTCGGTCAGCGTGAAGCGGTCGAAAGCGTCGCTCGCCGGCTGCGGCTCAACAAGGGGCCGCTCAAGGAGAACTTCTACAAGCCGGACGGCGTGCTGCTGTTCCTCGGTCCGACCGGCGTCGGAAAGACCGAACTTGCCAAGTCGGTCGCGGAGTTCATGTTCGGTGACGAAAGCAAGATGATCCGCATCGACATGTCCGAATATCAGGACGGCGTCGTGGCGGTCGAAAAACTCATCGGCATGCCGCGCGGCATCGTCGGATCGGAACGCGGCGGCATCCTCACGGAGCGGCTGCGCGACAATCCCTACACCGTGCTGCTGCTGGATGAAATCGAAAAGGCGTCGCCCTATCTGCTCAACCTGTTCCTTCAGGCGTTCGACGAAGGCTGGCTGACCGACGGTCGCGGCAAGAAGGTCTATCTGTCGGACGCGATCATCATCATGACGTCGAACCTCGGCAGCGAGAACTTCAAGAAGTACATGAAACCGCTCGGCTTCGGCTCGAAGACGCTCGGCGACATGAAGGAAATCAAGGGCGAAGTCATGAAGTCCGCCGAAAGCCGGTTTTCGCCGGAATTCCGCAACCGCATTGACGAAATCGTGATTTTCTCGCCGCTCACGCAGGATGAAGTCCGGCAGATTGCGGTGCAGTACCTGCGAAGGATGGAACGCCAGATGGCGAAGCTCGGCAAGACGGTTCAGGTCACCGAAGCGGCCATC
>JAAFHI010000241.1 GCA_013298335.1 Actinomycetota bacterium | reverse complement strand
CAGGTCATGGCGCAGGTTTCGGAGGGCAAACGGTGCGGGCAGGCGCTGGTCGAAGCCGGAATCATGAATGAGCGGGATGTCATCACCAACATCACCTTTCAGATTCTCGACATCATCTACTCGGTTTTTGCCTGGACGACCGGCGACTATGAATTTCTCGCGGGCGAAAGCCGCCTCGCCGAGGAACTCAAGCTCAAACTGACCACGGCGAGCATCATCCTTGAAGGTGTCCGCCGGATTGCCGATTTCAGCGTCATCCGGCGCGGGCTCGGCGACCTCAACCGGTTTGTCGCGCCGTCCACCTCGCCCCTGCTCCGGATGCAGACGATGACCCTGAAGCCCCTCGAACGGCAGCTTCTGGAAATGATTGCCCAGCCCATCGACCTGCTCCAGATTCTGATTTTCAGCCCGTCGCCGACGGAACCGACCTTGAGATCGCTGTTCGGCCTGATTTCCGCGGGTGTGCTTGAACAGACCGCGCCGCCCGAAGTGTCGCGCGATACCGGCAAGTTCGAACTTCCGGCGGAACTCCGTCCGAGCCTTCCGGTCGCCCCCACAAACGCAACGTCACAGCCGAATATCGAATTCTCCGACGATTACGCGGCCCTGAAAGCCGAAATCGACAATCTGAAGGCCCGCATCCGGCTGAATCATCCGAACGCGATTCTGGACGTCTCGGCCAGCGCGACGCTCGAAGAAATCAACTTCGCCTATTTGAGACTGGCTGACCGCTTCCACCCCGACCGCTACGTCACGGCGCCGATGGTCATCCGCCAGGAAATCGACGAAGTGTTCCGAAGGGTGGTCCAGAGCTTCGAATATCTCCACCAGCGGGCGATTCACCAGAACCTCCAGCGGTCCACCGGAAGAATGCCGAGCCTCGGTTCGACCCAGACGCCGCGGATTACCGGGGCCTACCCAGCCCTGCCGCCAACGGTCCAGCCACCGGTCAATCCACAGAATCAGGCCACTGGCGGATTCCCGATTTTTACCGGCGGCGTTCCGGTGCCGGGGAGGCAAACCGGAGGATTTCCGATGTACGGGACGCCATCGCAAGGCGTGCCGCAACCGCCAGCCACGCCTTCGGACCCGATGTCCTACGGCGACCGGAGCGAACTCTGGCCGGAGCACATGATGGTCCGACGCGCCTCGGTTCTGGCTCCGACCGGAAACGTCGATACCGACGCGGCCATTGTCGATTTACTGGCGTACCTCGATGACCAGAAAGCGCCGCTGATCGTGGCGGATTCCCTTTCGCTGCTGATCCGGACCCAGCCGCCCTATGCCATCTCGCTCGAAAAACTGGCCGAAATCGTGGCCGGGTGGGCCCTGCGAAAAGCGGCCCAGAAGGGCAAGCCGATCCATGAATTCCTGATCGAAGGCATCGAGGACATTCAACATGCGGAACAATCCCGGGTTTTGAGCGTGTTTGAAGCCAATCTGTTTTACGACAAATTCATCGCCGAACTGCTCACGTTCTGCCCGGTTGAGGAACGAGAGCATTTCCAATTAAAACTGGGCGGCGAAAAAGACCTGATTCGCCGGTAAGATATGGAGGTTGACTTGATGATGCACCGACACCGACACCGCCTTTTATTTCTTGCCGTTTGCCTTTTGTTGGCAACGGGTTATGTTAACGCGCAGAGTACGAATGATCCCCCAACGCAGCCGCGCCCGGGAACGCAGCAGCCCACCAGCGACACCGCCACGGTTGCGCAAGGCACCCAGGTGCAACTCGAACTTCTCACTCCCATCAATACCAAGATGAATCAGGTCGGGGACGAAGTCATCGCCCAGTTAAAGGAATCCATTCGGGTGGATGGGAAGCTGGTCCTGCCGAGGGGCACCGAATTTCGCGGCCACATTGCCGAAATCACCTCGGCTAAAATCGGGCAGCGGGCGGCCAACCTGAAGATTGTCTTTGACACGGCGGTAACCGACCTCGGCACGCAGACCATCCCAACCGTGGTGGTTTCGGCTGATGATTACCGGAATGAAGCCAGGTTGAAGGCCGACAAGGACGGAAAACTTTCCGCAGGCCACAGCGGCGGTCGCACCGTACACAACGCCATCAACGGCGGCTGGCTGGGCGGTATCGGCGCCGGCGTCATCGGACTCGGCGGCGGTGGCGCAGGCGCGGCAGCCGGAACCCTTGGCGGCGGTTTAGGGGCGGGCGTCCTGCTGACCAAGGGCAACGACATCAACCTCCAGCAGAGCACCATCATCCGGATCAAATTCACCAAGGCCACGATCTTTTCGCTGTAAAGGCTTGGCGAACCCCGGAAACACGCGCTACAAAGGAAAATTCACCTTGAACCCGCAGGGCAGCCGGTACCGGCTGCCCTGATTGCTTGATTGCCGATGCCCCGAACCGCGCCCTCCAGACTCGCCCGCACCGTCCTTCCCAACGGACTCACCGTCATCACCGAGCCGATGCCGCACGTCAATTCCGTGGCCGTCTCGATCTGGGTCCGCACCGGGGCGAGGCATGAGCCGGTCGGGCTGAACGGCATTTCGCACTTCATCGAGCACATGCTGTTTAAGGGTACGCGCCATCGGACGGCCCGTCAGATCGCCATCGAAAGCGACCGGCTGGGCGGCAACGTGGACGCCTTCACCATGATGGAGAGCACCTGCTACCAGATTCAAACGCTGGCGGAACACCTGCCGACGGCGTTTGACCTCGTTTCCGACCTGGTCGCGAATCCCCAATTCGACCCGACCGAAATGGAGCGGGAACGCACCGTCATTCTCGAAGAAATGAAAATGGTCGAGGATACGCCGGACGAACTCGCCTATGAATTGTTCCTTGGTCAGTTTTTCCCGAAGCATCCGCTGGGACGCCCCATCGAGGGGACCCGCAAGTCGGTCAAGGGGCTGAACGCGGAAAGCCTGCGCGACCGGCACTCCCACCTGTACCGCTCCGGGAACATTGTCGTCTCGGTGGCCGGACGATTCGAGAGCGAAACCGTCGTCACGCTTGCCGAAGCAACTTTCGGAAAACAGCTACAAATCGAACAGATTGAAGAAGTTGCGCCCCCTGTCGGCGCGCCGACATTTTCCGTCAACATCGAACGCGACTTCGAGCAGGTCCAACTGTTCCTCGGCGTCCCCTGCCCTTCGCTGGCCTCGGAGGACCGGTTTGCCTGCAATGTGCTCTCGATGATTCTCGGCGGCGGCCTCAGTTCACGGCTGTTTCAGAAGATCCGCGAAGAGGAAGGCCTGGCCTACAACGTCTATACCGACGTGCTGTCCTACCGGGACGCCGGGTGCTTCACCGTCTACGCCGCGGTCTCCCCGCGCAACGTCAAACGGACGGTCACCCATATCACTCGCGAGATCGGGACCTTCTGCCGGGGGGAATTCAGCGAGGAAGAACTGTCGCTCGCCAAAATGCAGCTTCTGACCAACCTCAATCTGGGACTGGAGTCGAGCGCCAGCCGGGCGAACCACAACGGGCAGCAGGAAGTTCTTTTCAATCAGCTTTTTAGCGTCAAGGAACTCAGCAAGAAAATCAGCCGGGTTACCCATTCCGACATCACCCGGATCGCCCGGGAGATCTTTGCCGAACGATCCCTTTCCGGCTTGGCGCTGGGACGACTTGGCCGTAACGCCCTGAAGCCCGAATGGCTTTCCATTCCCAATTAACACGGATGTTCCACGTCACATCCTTCATGTAGTTTCTGAACCACGATGCGCTTTACCCTTCTCGGCAGTGGGAGTAGCGGCAACGCGACCCTCGTCGTTACCGACCACGCGGCGATCCTGATCGACTGCGGGATGTCGGCCCGGGAAACCGTTCGCCGGATGCGTGAAGCCGGGTTTGACCCGTCAAAACTCGACGCCATTCTCATCACCCACGAGCACGGTGACCACATCGGCGGCATGCCGGTCCTTTCGCGCCAGCTCGGGACGACCGTCCACATCGCCGACCGGACGCGACACTGCGGACGGCTGACCGAAAAGGACCACGCCACGGTCAACTGGGGCGAACCGCTCCACGCCGGGCAGCCCATCGAAATCGGCGACGCCAAGGTCACGCCGGTCAGCGTTCCCCACGACGCCGCCGATCCCCTGCTCTTCACGGTCGAGGCGGGCGGGGTGAAATTCGCCGTCGTGACCGACCTCGGCTACATCCCGGCGCACGTCGCGCAGCGCCTCGGCGGATGCGACGCGCTCGTCCTCGAAGCCAATCACGACCGCGACATGCTCAAGACCGGCCCTTATTCATGGGAATTGAAGCAGCGAATCGCCAGCCGTCGCGGCCACCTCGCCAACGAACAGATGGCCGGATTCCTGTCGGAAGACTTCGACGGCAAGGCCGAATGGATCGTTCTCGCGCACCTGAGCCAGCAGAACAACCACCCCGAAATCGCCCGGTTTGCCGCGCTCGATGCCCTGCACCAGCGTCATCCGCTGTTTGCCAATCACTGGGACGACCGCGTCCTGGTCGCCCCTCCAAAAGGGCCGATGGACTGGATTCAGCTTTAGTTGAGAGTGGAGAGTTGAGAGTGGAGAGTGAAATGTGGACAATGCCCGTTTTCCCGGAGTGCCCCGACTGAAGTTGCCGTTCCCTCACTCTCAATTCTCAATTCTCAATTCTCAATTTTTCCGATGATTCCTCGCTACTCCCTCCCCGCAATGACGGCCCTCTGGAACGAAACCAGCCGATTCCAGAAATGGCTCGACGTCGAAATCGCCGTGTGCGAAGTCCACGCCGAAATGGGCACGATTCCGACCGAGGCACTTTCCCAGATTCAGGAAAGAGCCGCCTTTTCGGTGGAACGCATTCTGGAAATCGAAAAAATCACCCGTCACGACGTGATCGCCTTCACAACGGCCCTTGCCGAGAACATCGGCGAAGCCTCGCGGTACGTCCATTTCGGTCTGACTTCATCGGATGTAGTGGACACGGCCAACGCGCTCCTCATGCGCGACGCCTGCGACCTCCTTCTGAAACGCCTCGACGCCTTTGCCGAGGCCCTGAAGGCGCGCGCCATCGAACATCAGGAAACGGTCATGATGGGCCGGACCCACGGCATCCACGCCGAGCCGACCACGTTCGGACTGGTCCTCGCGCTCTACTACGCCGACACCCTGCGGAATCGGGAACGGCTGGTTCAGGCCCGCAAAACGGTCGCGGTCGGAAAAATCTCCGGCGCGGTCGGGACCTTTGCCCACCTCGACCCCGAAGTCGAGGAACGGGTCTGCGAAAAGCTCGGACTCGCCTTCGCGCCGATTTCCACGCAGGTCATTCAGCGCGACCGCTACGCCGAGTTCGTGAACACCCTGGCGCTCATCGCCGCCGGAATCGAAAAATTCGCGCTCGAAGTGCGGCATCTTCAGAGAACCGAGGTCCGGGAAGCGCGGGAAGCGTTCGGGAAGGGCCAGAAAGGCTCGTCGGCGATGCCCCACAAGCGCAACCCGATTACCGCCGAGCAGCTTTGCGGGTTGTCGCGGGTGCTGCGCGGCAATGCCGCCGCCGCGATGGAAAACATCGCCCTCTGGCACGAACGCGACATTTCCCATTCATCGGTCGAACGGGTCATCCTCCCCGACAGCAGCATCCTGATTGATTACATGCTGGCCAAAGCGACCGATCTGGCCGCGGGTCTGGTGGTGGACGCCGACCGGATGCGGGAGAACTTCGAAAGCCTCGGCGGCGTGACCTTTTCCGGACAACTACTCCTCGAACTGACGCGCCACGGCGTTTCCCGCGAAACCGCCTACGAATGGGTTCAACGCAACGCCCTGCGGGTGTGGGACGAAAAGGCCGACTTCCGGACGCTCGTGCTGGCCGATGCCGACATCGTGAACGCCCTCGGAGCCGCATCCATCGAGGCCGTGTTCAACCTCAAGGTTCAGCTCCGAAACGTCGAAAAAGTCTTCAAACGAGTCTTCGGGAACTGACTTTTCCACGAGGTGACCGCCATGACGCCACTGTTCAGGAAACTCAACTACAAGGACGCCGCCGAAATTCTGGTGTTGAACGCCTCGGCGACCTTTGAAACGGAACTG
>JAAFHI010000347.1 GCA_013298335.1 Actinomycetota bacterium | reverse complement strand
GCTGGCGGCGGTGGAAAACGAGAACGAAGCCGACGTCCCGGACCACTTAAAGGATGGCAGCCGCGACAAACAGCGCCTCGGCCACGGAAAAGGCTATCTTTACCCGCACGCCTACCGCGATCACTGGGTCGCGCAGCAGTATCTGCCGGACCAACTTCTCGGCGCGGTTTTCTACAAACCGTCCGAACAGGGCGTGGAAGCTGAGGTGAAAGCTCGCCTCAATGAACGGCGACCGATTCCGACCTCCGATGAAAAGACGTAACCGGTCGGCGATTCAGCCCCATCGGGACACGTTCGATTGGCGGAACTTTGAAGAGATATTCATCGTACGCGCGCGATCCTTATATACATGTGGTTTGCCGGGTTCATGGGTTCAAATTCCTCCGACAATTCATGGTACGGTTGACAGTCCGCCGCGAACTTCCTAGAGTCGGCGACTTCTTTACAGGAAAGGTTTGCCGAAGGTGTTGAATTTCTCCGACCCACCCACGGCGAATGCCAAGGTGTGTTCGCTGGATGAACTCGTCGCTCTCCGGGCCGACTGGAAAGCCGGGAACCGCCGCGTGGTTTTCACGAACGGCTGCTTCGATCTGGTGCATCCGGGGCATGTGCGCTATCTCGCCCAGGCGCGGGCCCTCGGCGACGCCCTGATTGTGGCGTTGAACAGCGACCGCTCGGTACGCCGACTCAAGGGAGACACCCGGCCCATCCTGAAAGAAGACGAACGCGCCGAAGTCATGGCGGCGCTCGCGGTGGTCGATGCCGTGACCATTTTCGATTCGGAAACCCCCTTCGACGTCATCCGGGCCGTGCTCCCCGACATTCTGGTCAAGGGCGGCGACTGGTCGGTGGACACCATCGTCGGACGCGACGTGGTTGAGGCCAACGGCGGCCAAGTGCTTTCCCTGCCGTTTGTTGCGGGCGTTTCGACCAGCGAGATCGTTCGCCGCATCCAGGCTTTCGGTTCGTAATACCATCTTTTACTCCCCCCGGCTTTTCCATTGAATTCGACGCCCTACAACCTTCCCGCCGTTTTTGCCCAACTCGCCGCCAATGACAACGGCGCGGCCTTTCTGCGCCAGCTCTCCGAAAACCGGCGGAAAATCGTCGTTTCCGGGCTGACTGGAAGCGCGCGGGCACTGGCGGTGGCACTGGCCCAGTTCATCACGAAAAAGCGGGTGGCCTTTGTGGTTCCGACGCCGGAAGACCTCGAAGCAGTCGAACCCGACGTACGATCCTTCATCCGGTTGCTGAACGGACTGAACCTCCACGAAGACGACGGCGTCACGGTTTTCCCGGTACCAGAAGGCGGTCCCTACAGCCCGACCCCGCCGCACCCGGACATTCTCGAAACCCGGGCCGTGACCCTGACGACGCTGGCCGAGGGAAAAGGACGCATCTGCCTCCTGCCGGCGCGGGCGCTGATTGAAAAACTCCCGTCCCGACACACGATGGACATTTCGAGCCTGACACTGAAGATCGGCGAGGAATATCCACTCGATGACCTGATCGGAATGCTGGAAGGCACGGGGTACGTCAGGCGCGAGCCGGTTACGGGGCTGGGCGAATTCAGCCAGCGCGGCGGCATCCTCGATTTCTTCTCGCCCGCCCATGCGAACCCCGTCCGTCTGGAATTTTTCGGCGACGCGCTCGAATCCATTCGGGAATTCGACATCGAGACACAGCGTTCCATCGAAAAGCGCGGTGAATGCCAACTTCTTCCATTACGCGAACTTGCGACGTCGAAATCGGGACTCCAGGCGTGGGCCAAGAAGGCCCGCGAACGCTGGACCGACGAGCGTTTCGAATCCGAACTCGACCCGCGCGTGACCGCCGCCGCCAAGGGCGAACTCTTTCCCGGCTGGGAATTTCTCATGCCGCTGGCGCTTCCGCTGACGGGGAGCCTCTTCGACTACTTCCCGGACACGCTGTTCATCGTGGATGAACCCGTTGGCGTCGAACAAATCCTTTCGAGCCATCTGCGACAGCTTGAAACCCGCTTTCACGCGGCGGACGAAGGCGGTGAACTGGTCCTCCAGCCCTCATCTTTCGTCCATTCAACGGAAGAACTCCGGATGGCGCTCGATAAAAACCGCCGGATCGAGTTTCGGATGCTGGGCGTCGAAGCGGCCCGAGTGGATTCGGACTTTGTCGGTGAACTTGAAGGGATCAGGAATCAGGATTCAGGAATCAGTTCCGGCATTCTGGCCGAAGCGATGGCTTTTACCTCCCTCCCTGATTCCCGATCCCTGGTCCCTGATCCCCTGTTCCTGTTCCCGCTGGATGCGAAGCAGTCCGAAGTGCATCTCACCAGCCAGACCATGCGGAAATATCACGGACGAATTCCGCAACTGGTGACCGCGCTGCGCGAATCGCGGCAAAAAGGCATCACGACCCTGCTGGTCATGCCGTCCTACGGCGTGGCCGAGCGCATGCGCGACGTACTCAAGGAATATGAAATCCACGCCGGGGCCTATGCTGACGCGCCGAGCCTCCACCGGGCGATGGAAGAAAATGCCCACGCCGGGTGTTTTTGTACGGTCGGGACGCTCATCAACGGCTTCCACCTGCCCGCCGCCGGGCTGGATTTCATCGTCGAGCGCGAGATTTTCGACGAAGCACCCTCGGTTGAAGAGGTCAAACTGACCCCACCGGGTGGTGGCAGGCGAGAAAATTCGGTCAGCAGCTTCCTTTCCGACTTCCGCGACCTGAAAATCGGCGATTTCGTGGTTCACGTCGATCACGGCATCGGAAAGTTCATGGGGCTCCAGCAGGTTCAAATCGACCACCGGACGCCCGCCCGTGAATTCATGATGCTGGGGTACGCCGACGGCCAGCGCCTGTCGGTGCCGGTCGAACGGCTCGATCTGGTCCAGAAGTACTCCAGCGCCGAGAGCACCCCGCCGCAACTCGACAAACTCGGCGGCGTGTCGTGGGCCAAGACCAAGGCGCGGGTCAAAAAGGCCATGCGCGACATGGCCGAGGAACTTTTAAAGCTGTATGCCGAGCGGCAACTCGTTCAGGGCAGCGCCTGTTCGGTGGATACGCCGTGGCAGCAGGAGTTCGAGGACGCCTTTCCCTTCGAACTGACCCGTGATCAGGCCGGGGCAGTGGCCGACATCAAGGAAGACCTCGAAAAACCTTCGCCGATGGACCGCCTGCTCTGCGGCGACGTCGGCTTCGGCAAGACGGAAGTTGCAGTCCGGGCGGCCTTCAAGGTCGCGATGGACGGCAAGCAGGTCGCCATCCTGACGCCGACGACCGTGCTCGCCTTCCAGCACTGGAAAACCTTCCGTGAACGGTTCGCCTCGTTCCCCGTCCACATCGAAATGGTGTCGCGATTCCGGACCGCCAAGGAAATCAAGGAATCGCTCGAACGCACCGAGCGCGGCGAAGTGGACGTCCTCATCGGAACGCACCGCATTCTTTCAAAGGACGTCACCTTCAAGAACCTCGGCCTCGTCGTGATTGACGAGGAACAGCGGTTCGGCGTCACTCACAAGGAAAAACTCAAGCAGTTGCGGCGCAAGGTGGACGTTCTGACCCTTTCGGCGACGCCGATTCCGCGAACCCTGAACATGTCGCTCGCCGGACTGCGCGACATGTCGGTCATCGAAACGCCGCCGCGCGACCGCCTGCCGATTCAGACCGTGGTCGCGCAGTTCTCTGAAAACGTGGTCAGCAGCGCCATCGAGAACGAACTGTCGCGCGGCGGGCAGATTTTCTTCGTCCACAACCGGGTCGAGAGCATTTTCACCATTGCCGAACTGCTCCAGCGGCTCGTGCCGCGGGTCAGAATCGGCGTCGGCCACGGCCAGATGGGCGAAAAGGACCTCGAATCCGTGATGATGAAGTTCGTGAACCACGAAATCGACATTCTGGTTTCGACGACGATCATCGAAAACGGCATCGACATCGCCCTCGCCAACACGATCATCATCAACCACGCCGAAAATTAC
This sequence comes from Actinomycetota bacterium, assembly GCA_013298335.1. GTDB lineage: Bacteria > Acidobacteriota > Blastocatellia > Chloracidobacteriales > Chloracidobacteriaceae > JAAFHI01. The sequence goes on along the minus strand of JAAFHI010000347.1, from coordinate 1,027 downwards.
GGGCTGGCGCAGTTGTACCAGTTGCGCGGTCGCGTCGGTCGGTCGAGCCGCCGGGCCTATGCCTACCTCCTGATTCCGCCGGAAACGCAACTGACGAGCATCGCCCGGCAGCGCCTGGCCGCGATTCGCGAGTTTTCCGACCTCGGTTCGGGATTCCGCATCGCCGCCCTCGATCTGGAACTGCGCGGCGCGGGCAACATGCTCGGCGGCGAGCAGTCGGGACACCTCGATTCCATCGGCTTTGACCTTTATTGCCAGATGCTCGACCAGACCGTGAAGGAACTCCGCGGAACGCCCATCGAGGACGACGTCAGCACGACCATCAACCTCAAGGTGGACATCCGGCTGCCCGAGGACTACATCGGCGACGTCGGCCAGCGATTGCGGACCTACAAACGGATTTCGAGCGCGGCGGACGACGCGGCCCTCGACAAACTCGGCAAGGAACTGGACGATCGCTACGGCGCGCGTCCGCCGCAGGTGCATGCCCTGTTTGAATACGCCCGGTTGCGGCGCGAGGCGTCCCCGCTGGCGGTCGTTTCCATCGACTACGAGGGCGGCGCGCTGTTTTTGAAGCTCTCCGAAAAATCGAACGTGAACCCGGAACAGGTCATGCGGCTCATCACCGAAGTTCCCGGCGCCACGCTTTCGCCGAACCGGATGCTCAAGATTCCGACCAAAGCCGTTGGAAACACGGCACTTTTCGCCGAACTTCACAAAATTCTGGCCAGTTTGAAAAAATCCGTGTAATCAGTGTCATCCGTGGCTCAATCCATGAAGATCCCCGCCCAACCCGCCGCCACAAAGCCTTCCCGAATCAGGGCGTGGGGACTTCTGTTTGTCACCATCCTCATTTTCACCGGCTGCAAAACCCAACCCGCCGGGCAGGCTCCGGTTCAGGAAGGTCCGGTCATCCTCATCATCAACGAGGAGCAGGTCCGGAAAAACGCCTGGGAAACCTTTGTCGGCCTCCGGCTGGGCGAATTGAAACTCTCGTCCCTTCCGCCGAAAGCGCAAAGTCAGATGC
>JAAFHI010000501.1 GCA_013298335.1 Actinomycetota bacterium | reverse complement strand
TTTGGGTGTGGAAGTCATCGACGGCCTTTTCGGCGAACGGCTTCGCCTTGGCGGCTTCACAGCCGGTCGCGAAAAACCCACCGGCGATGATCACCGGGATAAGAAGCATTCTGAGCCAGGTGGCCTGCGCGAGGTATGACCGGCGGCGGCCTTGTACGTTTGTGTGCATTTTAGAAAATCTCCGAAAGTTGAAAGTTGTCGATGGCCGTCAACGGCAATCAAGCCGGATCGCTCCAGGCTTTTTTGAAAAGGGGGCTCGCCATCCGCCTCGACGGTCCCGTACGGTAAAAAAGTTTGACCGGGGAATGTCCCGACTTTAAAGCAATTTAATCCGGTGCGATACGACAAATTGGCGGTGGAACCGGTTTTGGGGTGACGCCGGGGGCCGGTTCATTTCTTCGTCGGTTGAACGCGCTTCAGTTCGAGGCGCTGGATGGCGCGCGGTCGCAGGGCGATCACGCCTTTGACGGCGGGCTGGTCGTCCACGGTGAGAATTTCCTCTTCCAGCACGTCGCCGCGCAGGCGTGTCTGGGAAATCAGAAGAAGGCTGTCGTACTTGAAGGGCGACACCAGTACGTCGCCGATCCAGCGCGCGGTCAGTTTCACGCCGTCGCCCTCGTCGATGAAAAGATCGTCGGGACCGATGCCGCGACAGAGTCGGTAATCCTTCACCGCCTTGATCGTCCCGGCTTCGGAATAGGTCGTCTTCCACGGCGTGCAGGTGTTGTCGGCGACCGGAAACGGCCCGATGTCCATCGTGACCTCGACCGGGACCGCGCCGGGACGCGCCGGCAGGTTGACGAGCGTTCCTTTCCATTTCCCGGCCCAGTTTTTGGGCGCGGATGGTTGCGGCTCCTGTCCGCGACCGAGGGCCGGAACACCCACGAGCAGAAGCGCGAGCGCCAGCGTGACGAATTTCATGGCATCTCCCAAAGGTTATCAGGCTATTCGCGCAGGAAGAGCGACCGGCTGCCGTAGTCGATGATCGCCGACTGGGCCTCGAAGACGTCGATGCCGAGAATCGCTTCGACCGGACGCGATCCGCGCTGCGCGAGCGATTCGTTGACGTGGGGCAGGTCCATGGCGACGAGCATGGTGAAGCGGGCCACGATGTCGCCGACCTTCAGGGCAGCGTTCGGGACGACGTACAGTTCCAGATTCGTGCCGCCCGCGCCGCCACCGAGCCGGTCGAGCTTTGAAAACTCAAGGCCGAGCCGGTGCGCGAGGGCGAGGTCGATGACCGTGTTGGAAGCGCCGGTATCGATCAGAACCGAAATCGGCTGGTCCGCGAGCGAGCCGTCGGTTTCGAAATGGCCGACGCCGTTTTGCGTCAGCGCGATGCGATGGTAGCCCGCCTGGGCCAGAAACTGAACGAGATCGGACATGCGAATCCTTCCGCGCCAAAAACCGGAGAATGAAAACGGTTTCCCGGCAAACGTCCGAATCCGGGCTCAAGTTCCTCGGCGGCGCGGAAGTGATTGCCGTGAAAGGAGATCGGGCGACTATCGTTTTTTGCGCGTCCGTTTCACGGCTTCACGGAGGATGTTCAGTTTCAGCCGCATCGGTTCGGGCGCGAGCGCGGCGTTCCCGCCGAAGCGCAGGCCGTTGTAGGTCTCGGTGAGTTCGACCGCCTCGGGAATGCCGACTGCGGCGGCGAACTCCAGCGGGGTCTGGTGCGGCGCGCGCTTGAAACCGGCCCGGGCCAGTACGTCGAGCATTTCGTTATAGAACAGCACCGCCGACTGGTGCGCGTCGCCGCGGCTCATCCGTCTCAGAAATGGGAGCATCAGCCAGGCCAGCCAGCGTTGCTTGAACAGAAGCGCGGGGGCTTTACGGAAGCGGCGGACTGCGCGGAAGAAGATCACGCCACCCACGGCCGCGCCGCCGCAGAAAATGATCAGGCCGACGGCGGGCGCGAAATCCGGACTTTTCAGAACCGCCAGAATCGGCTTGTCGAGTTGCGACAGCCAGCGGCCCACGCGGCGCTGGTAGGGTTCGATGGTCTGCCGCCAGGTCATGCGGTAGGTGGCGGCCTTCTGGGTTGCGTCGCGGGCGAGCGAGCGTTGCCGCTGCGAGTCATAGGTCAGGACGTAGTCGAGATAGAAGAGTCGCGCCGCGTCGACATACCGCCGAAGAAACGCCACCAGACCGCTCGGCTGGACCGACGTCGCGCCGGCGGCGGGGGTCGGGTCGAACTCGATCCAGGTTTTCGTTTCCGGGAAATAGACTTCGACCCAGGCATGGGCGTCCGACTGGCGCACAATCCAGCTTTGATTGACCGCATTGTATTCGCCCGGCTGGAATCCGCCGACCACCCGCGCCGCGATGCCGAGCGAGCGCAGCATCACCGCCATCGACGACGCGAAGTATTCGCAGTGCCCCTGTTTCGTGTTGAACAGAAAATCCGCCACCGGATCGGTCTCGCGGGTGCGCTTGAGGTCCAGTGTGTAGAAGAACCGCGTCTTGAGGAACTGTTCGAGCGCGCGTGCCTTGTCGTAGGCATTCGTCTGGTCGCGGGTGGTGGTCTGGGCGAGTTCCGTGATGCGGGGATTGAAGTTGGGCGGAAGCTGGAGCAGCAGCGTGCGGTCCCGGTCGGAGTAGGCGAGCGGGTCGCGCCGAAGCGTCTCCTCGGTCGGCACGCTCACGTCCGACACCACGGTGTAGGCAAGTCGCTGCCCCGCTTCGGCCCGGTAAATCGAGCCGGTTTCGTCGCGCGACAGCCCGCGCACGTCGCGGGCGGCCAGCGGGACACCGCAGTGAAACAGGGCGCTGGTCGCCGTCGGTTCAAGAAAGAACGTCTGGGAAACCGTTTTGGGCGCGCGCCGGCTGTTGATGACGTAGGTGTCGGTTCCGACCGGCGGGATCGCGAAGCGGCGGGTCGCCCCGACCTTGTTCCAGTTGCGACCGTCGAAGTGGGTCAGCGCCATGCCGCGCCAGCGCATCCCCGGCGGGAGGTCGCCCTCCACCCGGACCCGCATGATGACCTCGGAATTGACCTTGATTTCGCCCACGCTGCCGAGCTGGATGTCGTTGTCGGAAAATCCCGTGACCGAGGTCGTGTCGCTCATGGTCTGCGAGAGCAGTCCGGTGTTGAACCGGGGCATGACAAAGAAAATCGGCACGGTCAGCAGGCTGATGAGCAGGGTCATGCCGATGGTCGTCCCAAGCAGGTAGCGCACCGGGCGCGCCGCCGGACGCGGACGCGAGCCGTCATGGATGAAGGCCGCCTCGGAGGCCATCGGCGTCGCCATCCGTCGCGTCCGGAGGATTTCGAAGGCTTCCAGCGTCGCCAGCCCGGTCAGCACGAACACCCCGAGCAGGGCGATGAACAATCCGTCGATGGTCAGACCGGCGGCGAGCAGTACTTCGAAAATCGCGATCAGGTAGAGAAACACCCAGTCGCGGTCCTGTTTGATCTGGAACAGCTTGAAAATCGAGATGAACAGGACGAAGTGAACCAGGGCCGTAATCCACGAATCGCTCAGATAGCGGTAGTCGATGTATCCGAACGGCAAATAGACAGCCGCCGACAGATTGGCGACATTGGCGCTGATCTGGAGTTTGGAGCCGGGGCGGTCGGCGCGCCAGCTCAACACCAGTCCCACGGCATAGAGTGTTCCCGCCACGACATCCACCCGGCCCGTCAGGGCGAGGGTGAGAAACGCACAGGTGATAAGGACGTAGGAGGCGATTTTGAAGAAACGTTCGATGCCCATACCGGTGGGGGTACGTCTTTCCTGCGCGGATGGATGCGGAGTTGCAAGTTCTATTGAACCACGAATCGCCCGAATTGTTCCGGGCTTCCGCAAACAGTCAAGCCGGTTTCCCTTTCCCGGCTGTTCAGAGTCACCCGCTTATGGTTTTTGACAAATGAAATCGGTATTTGCGATGGATTTGAAATTGCCCCGAGCAGGCGCGGATGCGCCGTCAGACAATAGCCCCACCCGTGAGGGTGGGGTGGATTCCTGGTCAATTTCATAGC
>JAAFHI010000095.1 GCA_013298335.1 Actinomycetota bacterium | reverse complement strand
GGAAAAGTAGTCAGTAGTCAGTAAAAACCGGTTTCGGTTTTTTTAGAGGGTAGCCCATAGCCGGACCGAAGGGAGGCTATGGGAAAAGTCGTCAGCAGTCAGTAAAAACCGGTTTCGGTTTTTTAGAGGATAGCCCATTGCCGGACCGAAGGGAGGCTATGGGAAAAGCCGTCACCGGATGAAACGCCATATATAAATAGGATCGCGCGCGCGTACGATGAACGAATCTTCAAAGTTCCATCAACTGACCACTGACCACTGACCACTGACTGCTGACTACTGCCTCCGGAACCCGCCCGATTTGGCCCCGATGAAGAGGCCGCGATCCTCTTTCCGGTAGCGTCCGGTCTGAATCGCTTCGACCAGATTCTCGCCGTGGGCGTCGAATTGCTCCATGACGGTGTCGAAACCGACCTGCCGGATGGCCTGGAGCAGCCATTCCCGGCGCGGCCAGAAGGATCGCCGGTTGTCCCACGACGCCCAGCGGCGGTTCTCGCGGTCGGCGAACGTCTTTTCATCCGGGTATTCGATAAACCAGCGGCCTTCCATGCCTTCGTTCCATTCGAGATCGGACTGTGGGAAGGCGTCGTTCTTCACGTCGGTGGAAAAATGGGTGTTGAGAATGAACAGCGACCGGCAGTGTTCGGACGCCAGTTTCAGGAATTCGAGCGGACGGTCGAAGTGGTAGAGCAGTCCGCAGCAGAAAACGATGTCGAAATCGCCGTACTGCCCGAAATTCCACGCGTCGTCGCGCACGAACCGGAGATTCGGCAGACCGACCTTGCTCCGGGCGTACTCGCAGGCGTCGAAACTCGCCTGCCGCACTTCAAGACCGAGGGTCTGAAAGCCCATCCGGGCAAACCCGACTGAATATCCGCCTTCCAGACAGCCGAGATCGACGATTGAAACATTCGAGCGGTCGCCCGGAAACATCACGTCGAGCGTGCGTTTGACGGCGAGAAACCAGCCTTCCTGCTCGATGGTGAGGCGGAGGTGGGAGCGGGTCCGCTCGCCGTTCCCGAGGTCTATGTTATGGGAAGTAAAGACGATAGGCATAAAAAAGACCGTCCGACGGAACAACGCCCATATCCGCGACAAGGTCGGGATATGGGCGGAAGTTTTTGAGGAATCTGTCGGGCGGGGGTTATCCGCCGCCTTTTTTCAGTTCGACGAGGACCTGCTTGGCCACGGCCTTGAGCGTGTCGAACACGCCGATGCCCTTGTAGGCCACGCCTTCGAACACCGGCTCGCCCTTGCGCATCAGTTCCTTCTTGAGCGCGTCAATCGGCAGGGCGCTCGGCAGGTCGCGCTTGTTGAGCTGGAGGACATAGGGAATCTTCATCAGATCGTAGCCCTGCGTCTTGAGGTTGTTCTCAAGGTTCCAGAGCGATTCGATGTTGGCGTCCATGCGCTCTTCCTGGCTGTCGGCCACGAACACCACGCCGTCGACGCCCTTGAGGATGAGCTTGCGGCTGGCATCGTAAAACACCTGGCCGGGAACGGTGTAGAGGTGGAAGCGCGTCTTGAAACCGCGCACCGTGCCGAGTTCGAGCGGCAGGAAGTCGAAAAAGAGGGTCCGGTCGGTTTCGGTCGCCAGGCTGATGAGTTTCCCCTTCGCCTGCGGGGCCGTCGTGTCGTAGATGTACTGCAAGTTGGTCGTCTTGCCGCCGAGTCCCGGACCGTAATAGACGATCTTGCAGTTGATTTCTCGTGATGCGTAATTGATGAATGTCAAGTTCGTCTACCCCTAAACAGCGCTCAAAAAAGGAGTCGCAATCGCCCCGCGGGACGCGCGCCACCGTAGCTCAATCCCGAAACAGGCTGTCGATGTCGTCTTCGGTAATCTCCGCGAAAGGGGATTCGAGATCCGCGCCCTTCGCCTTTTCCTCTTCCACCTTGCGGGCGATGGCTTCGAGCACATCCGCCATGTCGGTCGCCGACCGCTTGACCCGCAGACGAACCAGCCCGAGGCTCGATCGTTCGTCGAAAATCACAACCAGAATAACCCGTTGCGCAACTATCGAAATGTGGATGTTGTCACGTTCGCCTTCGTGCGACAGGACCGGGAATTCCTTTTCCCCGACCAGATGCGCCAAGGCATCGGTCGCCGCCACGTTCCCCGCCGTCAGCGAGGCGAGGCTCGTCGTGTCAATGCCACCCGTGTCGCCGTGGTCGGCGATTTTCTGACCGTTCTTGTCGATCAGAAAAACCATTTTGGCGTTCGCGTCCTCGCACAATCGAGCGATGATGCTTTTAATCATCTGGTATTCTTCGCCGTAGAGTACCAGAGAGGCACTTGACATTGTCGTGTAAACCTCGGGGAAACTGTGACGCTGAAGCCCTGGTTGAACTTCCGCTTCGCGACGTCAATCTTCGTTACTTTTGTACTCGGCGGGCGTCGCTTTCGCCGCCGTCGCACGGTCGGGACTATCGCTTGGGAGACCGCGTCGCACTCACGCCACCGTCGGCGTTAGGTGCTTGTGATAGTTGGAGTTACGAAAGTGTTTGTTCTATAGCATACGGATGAATCGGCTTTCAAGGTCTTTCTTGCGAAGGTGGGGCGAAACGGGCCTCCATACCAGTCACATTCCTTGACGCCTTTCCGCCTTATCCCATAGTATCGTTCGCTTCTCATGGTATTCGCCGAGCGTTTCGGCGCAGTGAGCATCACGCTGGGCTTTTCGACGGAGTTCCCCGGTTTTCCCCCTATGGCCATCGACAAAATTCTTGCCAAAGTCTTCGGCAGCGCCAATGAACGCTACCTCAAGCGCGTCCGCCCCATCGTCGCCCTTACCAATGACTTCGAACCGAAGCTCAAGGCGATGTCGGACGACGACCTCAAACAGCAGACCGTCCGCTTCAAGGAGCGCCTCGACAAGGGCGAAACGCTCGATGACCTGCTGCCGGAAGCCTTCGCCACGGTGCGCGAAGCCTCCCGCCGCGCCACCGGCATGCGCCACTTCGACGTGCAGCTCATCGGCGGCGCCGTGCTCCACGCCGGACGCATCGCCGAGATGCGCACCGGCGAAGGCAAGACGCTCGTCGCGACCCTGCCCGTCTATCTCAACGCGCTGACCGGCGACGGCGTCCACGTCGTGACCGTCAACGACTATCTCGCCAAGCGCGACGCCGAGTGGATGGGCAAGATCTACAAGTTTCTCGGACTGACGGTCGGCATCATCCAGAACGACCTCTACGACGACGAACGCCGCGCCGCCTACGCCTGCGACATCACCTACGGCACCAACAACGAATTCGGCTTCGACTACCTGCGCGACAACATGAAGTTCAGCATCGGCGCCTGCGTGCAGCGGGGCTACAACTTCGCCATCGTCGACGAAGTGGACTCGATTCTCATCGACGAAGCCCGGACCCCGCTCATCATCGCCGGTCCGTCCGACGACTCGACCGAAAAGTACTACATCGCCAACGACGTCATTCCCAAGCTCAACAAGGACACCGACTTCCTCGTGGACGAGAAGTCGCACACCGCCGCGCTGACCGAAGCGGGCGTCGAACGGGTCGAAAAGGTTCTCGGCGTCGCCAATCTCTATGAAGCGGCCCACTTCGAACTGCTCCACTGCGTGAATCAGGCGCTCAAGGCCCACTCGCTCTACCGGCTCGACAAGGAATACATCGTCAAGGACGACCAGGTGATCATCGTGGACGAGCACACCGGTCGCCTCATGGACGGTCGCCGCTGGTCCGACGGGCTGCATCAGGCGGTCGAAGCCAAGGAAGGCGTGAAAATCGAGCAGGAAACCCAGACGCTCGCGACCATCACGCTCCAGAACTACTTCCGCATGTACAAAAAGCTGGCCGGAATGACCGGTACGGCGGAAACCGAAGCCCCCGAGTTCGCCAAAATCTACAACCTCGACGTGACCATCATCCCGACCAACCGGTCGATGGTCCGCAAGGACAACTCCGACGTCATCTACCGGACGACCGAGGAGAAGTGGACGGCGGTCGTCGAGGAGATCAAGGAACTCCATTCCAAGGGACAGCCGGTGCTGGTCGGAACGGCCTCGGTCGAGAATTCCGAACTCTGCTCCCGCAAACTCAAGGCGATGGGTGTGCCGCACAACGTTCTCAACGCGAAGTACCACGAGCGCGAAGCCGAAATCGTCGCGCAGGCGGGCCGCAAGGGCATGGTCACGATCGCCACCAACATGGCCGGTCGCGGTACCGACATCCTGCTCGGCGGCAACGCCGAATTCCTCGCCCGCGAACTCCTGAAGAAACAGGAAGTCGATCCCGACGAAGCGACCGAGGAACAGTTCGAGGCCGCGCTCGCCGAGGTCAAGGAATCGGTTTCAAAAGAGCACGAGGAAGTCGTCGCCCTCGGCGGACTGCACATCCTCGGCACCGAGCGCCACGAATCGCGCCGCATCGACAACCAGTTGCGCGGTCGTGCCGGTCGCCAGGGCGACCCCGGCTCGTCGCGGTTCTTCCTTTCGCTCGAAGACGACCTGATGCGCATCTTCGGCGGCGACCGCATGAAGAACATCATGCTCCAGCTTGGAATGGAGGAGGGCGTCGCCATCGAAAGCCGGATGGTCTCGAAGCGGGTCGAAGGCGCGCAGAAGTCGGTCGAAGCCCACAACTTCTCCATCCGCAAGCACCTGCTCGAATACGACGACGTCATGAACAAGCAGCGCGAAACCATCTACGGGTTGCGCGCCGAGTTGATGGACGGATCGGAAACGAGCCGCAAGTTCATCCACGTCGCCGAGGACCTCTTCCTCGACGTGATCGACCGCTACACCGAGGGCAATCCGGAAGCCTGGGACCTCGACGGCCTGAAAATCGCGCTGCTCGACCTCTACGCGTTCGTCGAAGCCGACCATCCGGAAATTGATTTCGACGTGATGGCCCGCGATGAAATCAAGGAAAAGCTCTGGAAGACCCTCGAAAAGAACTATCTCTCGAAGGAAGAGCAGGTCGGGGCCGAGCAGATGCGTGACATGGAACGCTACATCATGCTCAACGTCGTGGACGCCCAGTGGAAAGACCACCTGGCGACCCTCGACCACCTCAAGGAAGGCATCAGCCTCCGCGGGTACGGTCAGAAGGACCCGCTCATCGAGTACAAGAAGGAATCCCGCACGCTCTTTGACGCCATGATCGACCGCGTCGACGAGGAATGCGTCCGCATCCTCTTCAACATGCGCGTCGAAGCCGCCGAAAACTCCGCGATGATGATCGAGGAGATGGACAGCGAGGAAGAACCGGAACCGCTGCCCCTGCCGGCGACGGTCCGACGTCCGGCGACTGGCAAGTCAGCCGGGTCGGCCTACACCAAGGCCAACGCGGGGGCCGCCCGCGCGGGCGAACGCGCCGACGGCAGCCGTCAGCCGCTCGTCAAACTGCCGAAAGTCGGACGCAACGACCCCTGCCCCTGCGGCTCCGGCAAGAAATACAAGAACTGCCACGGTTCGTAACCCGAACCCGCCGCCGTCACCCGAACCCGCCGCTTCCCGATTCACCGGGAGCGGCGGTTTCGCTTTCCACGGACGAATTCCCATCCCCTCAAACACCGTTCATCCGCCCGAACGACCGTTCATCACAATTTCCGCCGCCGCCGACAAACCGCGCCTACAACTCCCGCCACGGGACACCCCGATTTTCTCCGAAAGGGAGTTGAAAACCATGACGTTCAAACGTTCGCTCTTCCACATCCTGCTGTTCGCCAGTGCCGTTCTGGGTCTGTTTGCCTCCGGCGTGTCCGCCGCCGACAAAAGCCCGGCCCCACCCGCTTCATTCAAGGTCGAAGTCGTCGGAAAAGGAAAACCGATCATTCTCATTCCCGGCCTGATGTGCTCCGGCAGCGTCTGGGACGCCACCGTCGCCCATTATCGCGACCGGTACGAGTGCCACGTCCTTACGCTCGCCGGATTCGCGGGCCAGCCCGCCACCACCGACGCGCCGTTTCTCGAAAAGGTCCGGACCGACCTCGCCGCCTACATCCGCGAACGGAAATTGGTCAAACCGGTCATCATCGGGCATAGTCTCGGCGGGGTTCTCGCACTCTGGTTGGCCTCGCGCGAACCAGACCTTCTCGGAAAAATCGTCATCGTCGACAGCCTGCCCTTCCTTGGTGCGACCATGTCTCCCGACGGAACGGTCGCGACTGCAAAAATCGTGGCCGCGTCCATGCGCGATTCAATGGTCTCGACCACGCCGGAAAACTGGAGAAAATTCCAGAAATCGTCACCGTGGCTGCCGGGCATGGTCGGCGACAAGACGAAACTTCCGCTCATCGTCAAATGGGCCGAGGATTCCGACCCGCGAACGGCTGGAAATGCGATGTACGAGATCATGACCAACGATCTGCGTGGCGACCTCAAGCGGATTACGACCCCGACGCTGGTCTTCGGTTCCTGGGTGGGCCTCGGCCCGCAGGCCAGCAAGGACAGTGTCACCAAAATCTTCCGCGAGCAGTATGCCGGTCTGCCGGGCTACCAGCTCCGCATCGCCGAAACCGCCCGCCACTTCATCATGTATGACGAGGAAGCGTGGTTTCTCGGGGAAGTGGATGCGTTTCTGAAAGGATGAAGGATGAAGGATGAAGGATGAAGGATGAAGGATGAAGGAAATGGTCGGTTTCGGCCTGCTCTGTCAATCAGTTTTGAGGGTTTCAGCCTGTTTTTTTCATCCCTCATCCCTTCTTTTTCATCCTTCCGCCTTCATCCTTCATCCTTTCCCGAAGCGGAGCGAAGATGATGCGCACGAATGCAACCTACTGGAAATGCCAAATCGCCGGATGGTCGCTCTACACGGTGTCGAGTTTCGGCATTTCGGTGGCGTTCGGGCAGCGAATGACGGGGCAACTCATCGCCGGTACGGTTTTCGGCAATGGCGTCGGCTTCGTGGTCACACACCTCTGGCGAACGTGGATTCGCCGCCGCCGCTGGGCGGAACTGGCTTTTGTTCCGCTGCTTCTCCGGGTGATTCCGACCTGCCTGCTCCTTGCGCTGGTTTGGGAGATTGTGGCCGGGACGGCAATGTTTGCGAGGTACGGCGTCTTCATCCCGCGTGAAATCAGGGCTGGCGTGGCCTTCGTAACCTGGTTCAACTGGAGCGCGACCCTCTTCATCTGGTCGCTCATCTACTTCGGCGTGCATTTCTTCGAACGCTATAAACAGGCGGAGATCCTGCGCTGGCGCACCGAAGCCGTGGCCAAGGACGCCGAACTGCGCGCCCTGAAATCGCAACTCAACCCGCATTTTCTGTTCAACGCGCTCAACAGTATCCGCGCCCTGATCGTCGAAGACCCGGAACGCGGACAGGCGGCGGTGACGAAACTCGCCGAGATGCTGCGCTACGCCTTGCAGTCGAGCGCGACCGAAACCGTGACGCTCCAGGCCGAAATGCGCTTCGTGGAAGCCTATCTTGCGCTTGAAAGCATCCGCTTCGAGGAACGGCTGACTGTCCGGCTCGACATTTCCCCGGAAACGCTCGACCGCGCGGTGCCGCCGATGATCGTTCAGACGCTGGTCGAGAACGCCGTCAAGCACGGCATCGCGCGGCGGCGCGACGGCGGGGCCATCGACGTTTCATCCCATCTCGACAGCTCGATACTGACGGTTCGCGTCCGCAACGACGGACACCTTTCAAGCGCCTCGCCCGAGGATTCCCAGCGGCTCGGCCTGCGAAACGTCGAGGAACGCCTGCGCCTGCTGTTCGGCGTGGCATCCTCGATACAACTTTCCGAAAACGGCGGCGAATCCGTCACCGCCGAACTGAATCTGCCCGCGCGAGCGGTGAACGGAGACCTTCGCGACCATGCGCGTACTGATCGTTGACGACGAACGACTGGCCCGGAACGAACTGCGCCGCCTGCTCGCGGCCTTTCCCGACATCACCATCGACGGCGAAGCCCGCCACGCCGACGAAGCCGACGAACTGGTGCGCCGCCTGCGGCCCGACCTGCTCTTTCTCGACATTCAAATGCCGGGAACGAATGTTTTTGACTGGCTCGCCGGTCTGGACGACGTACCGGCAGCAATTTTCACGACCGCCTACGACGATTTCGCCATTCGGGCCTTTGAAGTCAATGCGCTCGACTACCTGCTGAAACCGATTGATCCGGCGCGACTTGCCGCGGCGGTCGCGAAAGCGCACGGCCAGCTCAAACGGCCCGAACCGGCGACCTCCGCGCTCGGCCCGCTCGAACAGGTGTTCGTCCGCGACGGTGAACGCTGCTGGTTCGTCAGACTCGCCGACATCCGCCTGCTCGAATCCGAGGGCAATTACACCCGGTTGTACTTCGAAAACGAACACCCGCTGATTCCCCGCTCCCTCAACCACATCGAGGCCCGCCTCGACCCGGAGACGTTTTTCCGTGCCAGTCGCCGCCACATCGTCAATACGACCTGGATCGAACGTGTCGAACCATCCGTCGCCGGCGGCCTCATCCTCGGCATGAAAGGCGGCACCGACGTCGAAGTCTCGCGCCGCCAGAGCCTCGCCTTTCGGGAAAAACA
>JAAFHI010000591.1 GCA_013298335.1 Actinomycetota bacterium | reverse complement strand
ATCTCCACCTGAATCGCCGCCGTCGGTTCGCCCACAAAGAGAAAGTAGTCTTTTTGCGGCGTTCCCAGGGGAATCCGGGCGGTCACCACCCGAAACCCGTCAACGGTTTGAATGGTCCCGGTTTCAACTCGCGGAAGGTTGGTCAGGCGACGCGGGAGCTTCCGGGCATCGACTCCCGAGACGGCCTTATCCACCAGGATTTTCCCGGCTTCATTCAGAACGAGGACCGCCGGTCGCAGTTGGGCGAGGTGTTCGGACAGAAAATCGGGGTCCATTTCGGAAAGCGATTTCCCCGCCGCCGCCGCTTCCTCTCCCTCGTGCTGAAGGGTGATGACCGAAGAACTGGCCACGAATTTCAGGTCGGCGTCCATCCGGCGGGCGAGGTCCCGTTCATGCCGGAGGTGAATGACCAGGGAAAACCCGATCAGGACCAGCGACAATCCGCCGATATGCCAGAGCGTCAATCGGGTGCGGACGTCATTACGAAACATCGCCTTCTCCCCGTCCGGTCAGGATGTAACCCGCTCCGCGCCGGGTCTGGATGAGTTTGGGGACATGACCTTCGTCCACCTTGCGCCTGAGACGCTGGATGTAGACCTCGATGAGATTGGAAAACGGGTCGAAGGCGTCGTCCCAGACCTGTTCGCCGATGGCCCCGCGACTCAGAACCTGATCTTCATTTCGGGCCAGGAACTCCAGCAGGGCATATTCCTTGGCGGTCAGGTCAATGTCACGACCCGCGCGTTGAACCCGTTGCGAGCGGGTATCCACCACGAGGTCGGCGATGGACAACCGGTCGGCGCGCAAGGCCGGCCCCCGGCGGGAAAGCGCCCGGAGGCGGGCGAGAAGTTCCGCGAATTCAAAGGGTTTCACCAGATAATCATCGGCCCCGGCGTCCAGTCCGGCCACCCGGTCGTCGAGCGCGTCGCGGGCGGTGAGCATCAGTATCCACGCCGTATTTCCATTGGCCCGCAGTTCCTGGCAAAGGGAAAATCCGTCCCGGTCGGGAAGCATCACGTCGAGAATCAGGGCTTCGTAGTCGTTGACGAACGCCAGTTCGAGCGCCGCCTGTCCGGTCCCGACGACGTCCACCGAATGCGACCGTTCGCGCAGGCCCTTGGCCAGCATCGCGGCGGCGTAGGGTTCATCCTCGACCAGCAACATCCGCATTGTCCCGACTCCTTCCAGCGAAAAAAACGAGGTCCGAAACCGACCGTCGTCACGCCCGGACACCTCGAATCCGGAAACGATTGCGCTTTGTGCAAAGCCCGCGCAACCCCAATTCACCGGAAAGCGGTCGCCGTTTATCCGCCGTTTATCTTCGGATCGCTAGGATTGGAACCAACCCGACTGACATTTCGAAGAAGCAGTCCGAAATCACCCTTTCTCCCGAAGGAACCCGGATCGAACAGTGCTGCGAACCATCTCAGGAATCACCTCCCGGCTTCTCGGAGTCATCTTTCTCCTGTCTCTTTCCCCGACGGCGGGGGTCGCGCAATCCACCACGGTTGAAGGGCTTGCCGGGGCGGGGCGGCGCGCCGTCGGGGCCAAACCCGAATTTCAGGTACCCGAAGGCGTCACGCTCGCCGATGGACTGACTGAAAACGAGGCGGTGGCCCTTGCGCTCTGGAACAATCCGCAGCTTCACGCCGATCTGACGGCGCTGGGGTTGGCGCGGGCCGACCTCAAGGACGCGGGCCTGCTGCGGAACCCCCTGCTGACCCTGCTGCTTCCGACCGGACCGCTGCCCCAATTTGAGAGCGCCATCCAGTTTCCGGTGGACGTCTTCTGGCAACGCCGCAAAAGGGTGGCGGCGGCGAAAGTCGAGGTCGAACGGGTGGCCGTCAGCCTGGAACAGAACGCGCTCAATCTCGTCCGGGATGTCCGGATTGCCTTCACCGACCTTGAACTCGCCCGCCAGCGGGCGCGAATGGCGGCGGAAACGGTTCGGCTTCGCAAGGAGTTTGTCCGGTTGATGAAAATCCGGCTGCGGGAAGGCGATGTCGGCGACGTGGAAGTCACCGCCGCCGAACTCGATGAAAGTCTGGCCGCGGAACAGGCGGTCCGGTTTGATCGCGAAACGGTCATTCTGAGCAATCGCCTGCGGCACATCATCGGGATGATCGAGCAGCCCGAGGTTGATTTTCTGGAAACGCCCCCGGCCTCCCCCGTCGCGAACGATCCATCCCTTGAAGAACTGACCAAAGCCGCCTTTGCCGCCCGCCCGGACGTGCGCGCCGCCGAATTCGCGATTGACGGCGCGGCCAAACGGGCCAAGTGGGAACGTTCCCGGATTGTGTCTCTCACCTCGCTCCTGAATTTGAGAAACACGGCTGGTGTGGGCTTCGCGCCCCGACCGGGACTTGAGACACAACTGCCGATTTTCAATCGGAATCAGGGCGGAATCGGTCGCGCGGACGCCGACGTCGAACGGGCGGCCTGGCTGTACGTCACGAGCCGCCAGCGGGTTGCCCTCGATGTCTCGGATGCCTTCAACCAGCGACGCCAGGCGCGGGAAACGCTGGCCGTCTGGCAACAGCGAACCCTTCCCCTTGCCCGCGAGAACCGGCGGCTGGCTGAAAGCGCTTTTTCATCGGGCGACCAGTCCTTTCTGGTCGTGCTGGAAGCGGACCGGCGGCTGGTTGAAGTGAACCTGCGCGAAGCCGAACTGCGGGCCGATCTGCGTCGGGCCGAGATTCAACTGGACCGCGCCGTCGGGAGAACCGTCAATGTCACGCCATAAATTCAACTCATTCAATACCTTGCTGTTTTTGGCCCTCGGGTGGGGGACGGGATGTTCAACTACGCCGGGAAATAAGCCCGCGCCGGTTCCCGCCGCAAAGGTCGATCACCCGGTGAAGGAATCCGACCTGACGACCGTCACCCTGACCCCGGAGGCCGAAAAACGGTTGAAAATCGCGACCGGGAAGGTCGAGGAAAAGGAAGTCTCGACGCCCTTTGAAACGAACGGCGAGGCCCTGATTCCAACCGGACGTACCATCACCGTCACCGCTCCGATGGCGGGCATTCTCCAGCCCGGAGAAACGGTCGCGACGGTTGGGCAGCCGATCCGGAAAGGACAGACGCTCTTTCGCCTGTCGCCGCTTCTGACACCCGAACGGGACCTCCGCAACCAGCTTCAACGGGATGTGACCTCGCTGGAGGAGCGGGTTGCCGCCGCGAAACTCAGGAAAGAACGGGCGGAAAAGCTGGCCGCCGAGCGCGCCGGGAGCGAGCGCGACGCGGAACGGACGCGGGAAGAACTCGCGGTTCTGGAAAACGAACTCGCCACCGCGCGGGACCGCCTCGGACGCTTTGATCGGGAGCCGCTGTCGTCCGGCGTGGCGATCGCGATTCCAATTCCCATCGGCGGCACGGTCCTGCGGGTGTCGGCCACGGCGGGGCAAACCGTCGCGAGCGGGGCCCCCCTCATCGACATCGCCGATACTTCCGTCATGTGGGTCAGAACACCCATCTACGTCGGCGACGTGGGGCGCATTTCCGGAAAATCACCCGCCCGAATTCACGGTCTCGCCGGAACCGGCAA
>JAAFHI010000270.1 GCA_013298335.1 Actinomycetota bacterium | reverse complement strand
ACGCCAGCACCAGATTGATTGCTCCAAGAACATTCTGGACGCCATGCGAATGGTGCTCGATGCCCCGCGCGTGGAGCAGAAAGCTCTTTTTCGACGTTCCCCACCATTCGGCGGCCATCCGGACCGATTTTTCGGCGATGCCGGTCACTTCGGCGGTCCGGCGTGGCGTCCACTGGGCAACGTGTTCGGCGACGGCTTCGAAACCGACCGTGTGTTCCCGGATGAACTCGTGGTCGAGCCAGTCGTTCTCGATCATCAGGTGGAGAATGCCGTTGAAGAGGGCGATGTCGCGGCCCGGCCTGACCGGCAGAAAGAGGTCACAGGTGCGGGCGACCGGGGTCACGCGCGGATCGACGACCACGATGCGCGCCCCGTGTTCGCGCGCCTGCCAGATGTAGTTGGTCGTAATCGGGGCGCATTCGGCGACGTTGGCCCCGCTGATCCAGACGAGGTCGGTCCCGACGATGTCGGACCACGGATTCGCCGCCCGGTCGATGCCGAACGCCTTCTTGTTGCCCGCCGCCGCGCTGACCATGCAGAGACGTCCGTTGTAGTCGATGAAGGGCGTTTTGAGCGCGACGCGGGCGAATTTCCCCATGAGGTAGGCTTTTTCGACCGTCAGACTCGCCCCGCTCAGGACGCCGAACGCCCCCGGCCCGTATTTATCCTGGATCTTTCCGATCTCTTCCGCGACGCGCGCGATGGCCGCGTCATAGGCCATCGGTCTGAAACCGCCCGGTGCGGCGGGATCGCGCTCAAGAGCGGTTACGAGGCGGTCCGGGTGCGCGCCCTGAAGGTACCGCTTCACGCCTTTCGGGCAGAGCATTCCGTGGTTGAAGGGAAATTCCTCCCACGGCTCGAAACCGATGACCTGCTCGTCTTTCACCTTGAGCTGGATGCCGCACTGCTGGCCGCAGAAACAGCAGTGGGTTTTGACCAGCCGATCCGGTTCCAGCCGGGTATCGAGGCGGTTCGTATCCGAAAAGGCCGGATGTGGGCCGAAATGGGCGAGAATGTCTTTCGCGCCGGCGGCGATGGTGGCCATGAAACCTCCGTTGAAAATGAGCCGGGATCAGGGGTGAAAATTCCGGCGGTCTTCGTCGCTGACCGTTCCGAAACCGGTCTGGGTATTCGAGACTTCAATTTCCGGAAGCGGATCGGGACGAACGCCGGACCACAGGCGGCTTTGCGCCAGCACGACCATCGCCCGGCGGCAGCGCGGGCAGATCCACTGGTAATGCTCCGTTTTCGAATCGGGCATGTCGTAACGGTAGCCAAGCTGCCCCTCGACCGTGATGAGGTCCTGAGCGTGGCGGAGCGAGGTGAAGGGCTGCCCGCACCGGCGGCAGTCGGCATGTTCCTCGGTCGCGGCGGCATCCTGGTAGAACCCGACGCCGATCTGCGCCGGACGCTGGAAGATGTGGAACAACTTGCCGAACGGCATCCAGAGGAGGGTGAAAATGACCGTCATCGCGTGGAACAACGCCAGAAATTCATAGGCGTATCCCTTCATCCACGTATAACTTACGGTAATCATCACGCCCGAGACGCTGACCGCGAACAGCAGAATGAGCGGCAGCATGTCTTCCGTGAACATCTGCACCGCCGCCGCGCCGTGGTCCCGCATCCGGCGGCGCATGGCCAGCATCACGCCGCCGATGACCAGAATCGAGGACCAGACCAGTCCGTGAAAGACGACAAAACCGAAAAACGATTCGATGGGAAAGGAAATCGTCGGGAAGCCGAAGACCCGGACCTGATACCAGTCGAGGCGTCCGGGCAGGTTGTCGAAGTGCAGCCACCCGAAGACGAGCGGAAAGGTGATCGCCGCCGCGATGATGCAGCCCCACATGATGAGCAGGTGGGCGTGGCCGCGGGCGGCGCTGCGCTTGAAGATGAACACGTTGAGGGCAAAGTCGCCGACCAGGCGTTTCACGCCGGAAACGACGTGCCGCCCGATGTATTTCGGGTCGAACAGCAGTTGCCAGCCGCGCTTCCAGTACATCGCGGTCGGCGGCCTTTGCAGCCACATTGCGTACCGATAGGTGACGGCAAAAGCCGCGAACAGCGTCGCAAAGGTATATCCGACGAGCGCCGCGTCGAAGTGCGCCAGATTGCGCGACCCGGCCACGATCATCAGGGCCAGAAAGAGAGTGACGAACGAAGCGTATGTAGCCGCCTTGGAAACCGATGACACGGAGGAGCACCTCCCATTTGCGCCGGGCGCCGGATTGGACACCTTTCGGAAAACCGGGAGCGGTTTTCCCGCGCCAAGCGTCCTCCCGGCTGGCGTCGGGAGCGATGACTTTTGTCACGGGGCGGGTTTTTATTTTGAAGGGGGCGGGGCCGTCCCGCGCGCCGTCGGCCCACATGTATTAAGGATCGCGCGCGTACGATGAATGACTCTTCAAAGTTCCGGGTCCAAAACCGGTTCACGGACGGTCATTCGTCAGCGGGCAGATGACCGTTTTTCCCGTTCGGGTCGTGTTTGAACTGGCCGGGACTGCTTCCGGTCCAGCGTTTGAAGGCCCGCGAAAAAGCGCTCGGGTCGGAAAATCCCACCAGGTAGGCGGTCTGATTCACCGACACCTTTTCGCCGTTCAGATAGTGCAGCGCCATCTGGTGCCGCAGGTCATCCAGCAGGGTGTCGAAACCGATGCCGTCGGCCTTCATCCGGCGGTAGAGCGACGTCCGGCTGAGTCCCATCCGGCGGGCGACCTGCTCCATGCTCACCTCGCCGGTATGCAGCATTGGAATGAGCATGCTTTCGACCTGTCCCCGAATCGTTTTCGAGTTTTGAAGGCTTTTCAGCAAGGTTTCCGCGTGTTCGCTGAAAATCCCGAAGACGTACCGGTTCGGTTTGTGGGTACGGACGGAAAGCCACGACGGGTCAATCAGCATGGCGTTCCGGTCGCTGTCGAACACCACCGGGACCTTCAGGACCCGGTCGTACTCGGCCCGGTGGGCGGGGGCCGGGTGGGTGACGTGAACGAGTTTGGCAAAGGGGATATCTCCGAAATAGCGGTAAACATCACCGATGAACCGGGCAAAGGTTGATTCGGTCAGTTCCGGGAAATCGTTCGGATTCCGCCGCCGGTCCACGATCCAGACGCCTTCCCGGTCGGGTTCAAGCGCAAAGCGGTCGCCGGTTTCGTGGCCGTCCACCTCGACCACCAGCCGGGCGTAGCGGTTCATCTGGCCGAACGCCTCCGCCATCGTTTCGGCGGCGTGGCAGATGAGGCCAACAATCGACATCTCGACAAAAAGCGACCCGGCCCCGAAATGCAGCGGGAACGCCGGGTCGCCGCAAAGCTCCCCGGCGGCGCGCATGAGCGCCTTGAACCGCGCAAACGGGATGCGGGTATCGGGATTCGCCAGATGTTCCGGTTCGATGCCCGAAGCCGCAGTCAGCCCGGACTGTTCCGCGCCGCGCGATCGGGCGAAATCCATCAGTGATTTCACGTATCCCGCTGAAACCGTGGCCTCGGCCATAGGTCGTTTTCCCCCTGAACCTGAAAGTCATCTTTTTGGCTGCCGAAATCATTTTCGGGCCGTCGGGAAGCGCATAGGCTTCGGTCCTTCGCACAGTTCTGTACAGGAATGAAGGACACACAATGGTTTCAATGGCTTCCAATACACAGTCCGGTACGAGTTCCGGGCGAATCAGTTCGGTCGGAGAAACGGTTTTGAAGGCGGCGGTCAGGTTCTGGTTCGGGACCGCCGTCTTCGGGCAGATCCTTTTCGCGGTGTACATCCTCGGTTTTTACGGTCGGACGGCGGTCACCGGCAGGCTGGGTGAGTGGAACACCGTGCTGTATCGCGGCCTCATGAATGGCGCGCCGGTCGGGAATGTCGTCCTCGGTCTTCACCTGCTGCTCGCCCTGGTGGTGATTGCGGGCGGTCCGCTTCAGTTCATCCCGTCCATCCGTACCCGCGCCCCGCGGTTCCATCGGTGGGTCGGTCGCGTTTATGTCGTGGCCGGGTTCGCGATCAGTCTCGGCGGCCTTTTTCTGGTCGTCTCGCGCGGTGTCTTCGGCGGCCCCATCCACGGGATCGCCGTCTCCATCAACGCCCTTCTGGTCCTGATCTGCGGCAGCGTGGCCGTGCGATACGCAATGGCCCGGAAATTTGAACGTCACCGGCAGTGGGCCATGCGCCTTTATCTGGCGATGAGCGGCGTCTGGTTTTTCCGGGTCGGCCTGATGCTCTGGATTCTCGTCAATCAGGGCCCGGTGGGCATCGGGAAGGATTTCCAGGGGCCGTTCGCAATTTCATGGGCGTTTGGAGGCTACCTTTTGCCGTTGACGGTCCATGAAATGTACCTGTTCGCCAAAACCCGCCCCACCGCGCGACCCGTCATGGCCATCATGCTTTTTGTTCTGACCATCGGGATGATCCTCGGCATCGGCATGGCGACCGTGGGGATGTGGCTTCCGCGCCTGAAATAGAACCGTCCGAATCCGTCGCCGCCCCGATTCCGCATTCAAAAAAACACCGGAGGGACACAACCGGAAAGTTTGTGGGTATTCAATCGCTGACAGGCCGGGCCGCCCGCCAGACGGGCGACCCAATCGAGGAACAGGTTATGAACCCACAAAATCCGAGGGAGCCGGCATATTGGAAATTTGACCCACTCAAACTTCGGTAGGGCCTCCTTCCCAATGGGCCAATGGTCCGTTCACGCCAAGCCTGAACAGGTGGCGAATGATTCCGGAATCAGCCGGGCAGATTGACGGTAAAGCAGCTCCCCGTCTGGTCTGATTCGGTCAGTTCAAGGGTCCCGTGGTGCAATTCGGCAATTCGGCGGGCGATGGAAAGCCCGAGTCCGGCCCCGGCGCCGACCAGTGAACACTGATTCGGGCGGGCCGAATCGCCCCGGAAAAAGCGGTCAAAAATGAATGGCTTGAGGGCATCGGGAATTCCCGGCCCGGTATCGGTGACCTGAATGATGTATCGACCGGCGTCGATTCCGCCCCGAACCCGAACCACGCCATCGGCGGGGGTGTGTTTGACGGCGTTGTCGAGCAGGTTCAGAAAGAGTTGTCGCAGGAGCGCCGCGTCTCCCCGAAAGGGCATTTCCGGCATGGATTCAAGTTCCACCCGGACCTCAAAACCAGTCGCCAGCACCCGGATGGCGCGAACCGCTTCTTCAATGATTTCATCGAGATACAGCGAACCGGAACGGACGACCGCCTGGGCGGCGTCATCACGGGCGAGCAGAAACATGTCCTCGACAATCCGGGTCAGGCGTCGCGCCTGTTCGTCGGTGATGTTCAGTGCTTCGCGATATTCGCTTTCCATCCTTGAATCCGCCGAAAGGGTGACCTCGGTGGTGGTCCGAATGACCGACAGCGGGGTTCGGAGTTCGTGCGAGGCATCCACCATGAATTGCCGCTGCCGATCAAAGGCGGCCTGAACCCGCCCAAGCAAATCGTTGAAGGTTTGTGCGAGGAACCCGAGTTCGTCCGCCGGATTTTCAACCACGAGTCGGCGACCGAGATTCCCGTCGCCCATCGAGCGGGCCTGTTCCGACATTCGCCGGACCGGTTCCAGGGTTTTCCCGACCAGAAACCAGCCGAGGGCGCCGACGACCAGTACCGCGATGGGGCAGGAAATGAGCAGTGTCCGCCGCAGCAACGCCATCTCGGCCTGAATCGCCGCCGTCGGTTCGCCCACAAGGAGAAAGTAGTCCTTT
>JAAFHI010000494.1 GCA_013298335.1 Actinomycetota bacterium | reverse complement strand
CCGTCAATCACCAGCTCTGGCGGCGGCAGCAGGGCCATGGACGCGGTGGCCGCATGAAAATCGAGACCGACCGCGTCGAGGTGCTCTCCGGCATCCGCCACGGCCAGGCGCTCGGCTCGCCCATCGCGCTGATGGTCGTGAACAAGGATTTCGACAACTGGCAGTCGGTCATGGCCGCGGAAGATGTGCCCGAATGGACCGCCATCGCCGGTGACGAGAAAAAGTCTCGGCGCGTCAGCCGTCCGCGCCCCGGCCACGCCGATCTCGCGGGCGGGGTGAAATACGCCACGCGCGACCTGCGCGACATCCTCGAACGCGCGAGCGCCCGCGAAACGACCATGCGCGTCGCCGCCGGTTCAATCGCCCGCGAACTTCTGACCGCCTTCGGCATTGAAATTGTCAGCCACGTCCCGCTGCTCGGCGGCGTGCCCGAAAATCACACCCTGTCCGGCATCACCTGGGACCGCATCGCCGCCGTCCAGGACAACACCCTGCTCCGCTGCGCCGATCCGTCCATCGAAAAGGATATGGTCGCGGCGGTCGACGCCGCCCGCGAAAAGGGCGACACCCTCGGCGGCATCTTCGAAGTCGTCGTGCGCGGGCTCCCCGTCGGCCTCGGCTCGCATACCCAGTGGGACACCCGCCTCGACGGACGGCTCGCCCAGGCGATCATGTCCATCCAGGCCGTCAAGGCGGTCGAAATCGGCGCGGGCACGGAGGTTTCACGCCTGCTCGGGTCACAGATTCACGATGAAATCGGGTACGATGCCGAAACCGCGCGCTTTACCCGCCCGACCAACAACGCGGGCGGACTCGAAGGCGGCATCACCAACGGCGAGGAATTGCGGGTGCGCGGACATCTCAAACCGATTTCCACCCTTCGTAAAGCCTTGCAAAGCGTGGACATCGACACCAAGGACGCGGTCGCGGCGGCGTTCGAACGCTCCGACACGACCGCCGTTCCGGCGGCGGGCGTCATCGGCGAAGCAATGGTCGCGCTCGTGCTCGCGGGCGCGATGCGCGAGAAGTTCGGCGGCGATTCGCTGACGGAGATGAAACGGAATTTCACGACCTACCGCGAGCAGGTCGCCGAGTACTGATCTTTTGAGGAGTGGGGAACGATGAAACGGGAGATTTCAAAATACGGCGCGGATGTTTTAATCAAGAAGGCAAGTCCGGTGACGGAATTCGACGCCGACCTGAAAAAACTGGTCGCCGACATGTTCGACACGATGTACGAAGCGCCCGGCGTCGGCCTCGCGGCCCCGCAAGTCGGTGTTTCCAAACGACTTTTCGTAATGGATTGCAGCAAGGAACACGACCGGCAATACGCCTTCATCAACCCGGAGATCATCTCCGTCGAGGGGATTCAGAAGGGCGAAGAGGGCTGCCTGAGCTTTCCCGGCATCTATTTCGAGGTCGCGCGGTCGGAGCGCGTGGTCATCCGCGCGCAGGACGTGAACGGCGAGTGGTTCACCGGCGACTTCACCGAACTCGAAGCGCGGTGCGTCCTGCATGAGTACGACCACCTCGAAGGCGAACTCTTCATCAACCGCGCCGGCCCGATGCGCCGCGAAATGGTCAAACGCAAGATTCAGAAGTTGAAGAAGGACGGGAAATGGTAGGGGGAGAGGGATCAGGGGTCGGGGATCAGGGATCAGGTTTTGGGGCTTAGGTTTGAGGTTTTGAAAACCGATGGGAACCGGGATCGACGTTTATATCGAATACGATCACGCCGTTGAGTGTAATTACGCAACGCTTCCCCTTCCATTCGAAGCCTGCAATGAATCCATCTGCCTGCGGAAATGGGTTCATTTGAGAAGCGGCAAGGATTACCGCTTTATCGGAGCCATCTCCGGATGGAGGAACGAAACCGGAATTCCGCCGCTCTTTCCGCTTCGGGGTCTTCCGGAAAACGCCTGCTCCTACACGCTTTTTGAAATGAACGTTCCTGACCCGACGGACCCTCCCGAGGATTGTTTCGGGTGGCTGCTGGCGTCGGAGGTCCGCGCCGCCATCGCGCACCACGGCTGGACACGCGACGACCTCAGCTTTCCCGTTGAAACGCTTCTGAACACCCTCGACTTCCTCGAATCCCGCCTCGGTCCCGACCGCGTCCGAATCGTCTTTGAAATCAACTGACCGCCCCATTTTGTCCGGTTTTAGAACCTGAAACCCGACACCCGATACCCGACACCTTTTTCTAAAACCCGAAACCTTCCCTGATCCCCGATCCCTGTTCCCTGCTCCCTTTTCTTCCCCATGGCTCCCCGAATCGCGGCTTCCGACTATCTCAATTCCGCCCTGCTGATTTTCAGCTTTCAACACGGCGCGCAACGCGACCGCTGTACGCTGATTCCCGATGCCGCGCCCGCGCGCTGCGCCGAGATGCTCCGCGCCCGGCAGGTCGAGGCGGCGCTGATTCCGGCCATCGAGTACCAGCGCATCCCGGATTTGCTGGTCGTGCCGGGCGTCGCCGTCGCGTCGAAGTCACAGGTACGAAGCGTCGTGCTGGCATCGAACGTCCCGGTGGAACAGGTCAAAACGGTCGCGCTCGACACCTCGTCGCGAACGTCCGTGTCGCTGATCCGCATTCTTTTCAAGGAGTTCTACAGGATTGAGGCGGAATTTCGCCCGGCGGCGCCGAACGTTCCGGCGATGCTCGCGGAAAACGACGCGGCGGTCATCATCGGCGATCCCGCGATGACCTTCGACCGGACGAACCGCCACGTCTACGATCTGGCCGGGGAATGGCGGAAATTCACCGGGCTGCCGTTTGTCTTCGCCGTCTGGGCGATTCACGCACCGGAGGCCGAAAAACTTTCAGGAGTGGATTTCGCCGCCGCCCGCGACGAGGGCCGGGCGCACCGTCCGGAACTGGCCGCGCGCTACAGCCGGACGCTCGGACTGCCCGAATCCGACCTCGTCACCTACCTGACCGACAACATCAACTACGACCTGGACGCGGAAAATCTGGCCGGGCTGACGCGCTACTACGAACTCGCCGCCCGCCACGGGCTGATCGACGAGGCGCGGGCGATTGAATGGCGGTAAGGAATAGTCTGGGAGTCGGGAGTCTTGGCGTCGGAAGAAAAAGGCAAGACGGGATTTTCGCGCCGGATCGCAAAACACGTAATGTGTTCCTCGTCCTTCTGTCCTGTCTTCTGACTCCCAGACTCCCAGACGCCTAGACTCCTAGACTTCCACCCACACTTCCCCGCCTTCAATCGTCACGGGGAAAATCCGCAACCCCTTGGGTGCGAGTGAGTTGCTGGTACATTCTCCGGTCAGCAGGTCGAACGACCAGAGATGCCAGCGGCAGGTGATTTCGGTTCCGATGACGACGCCGTCGATGAGCGGCGCGCCGAGATGCGGACAGACGTTTTCCGTGGCGTAGATGGTTCCGGCTTTGCTGAACAGGGCGATTTTCGTTCCGGCGGCCTCGACGGAAATGGGGCGGCCCTCGCGAACTTCGTCCACGCGGGCGAGTCGAATGCGAGACGACATAAGAATAAGGATGTACGACGAACTTTCCTGGATTGCGCGGGGCGATACGAAACGATTGTAGGGAGATGGGGGCGATATGGGCAAGCCGCCCGTCAGTATTCCCGACGGGAGCCGATACGTTTGAAGCAATGGTCCACCGCAACCGTCCTGATGTATCCCGATTCCCCTGATCCCTGATTCCCGATGCCTGATCCCTGCTTTCCAGTTTCTTTTCGACATGCTTGACAGAATCGGCCTCCGCGCGTAGTCTTGCCGACTCGTCTCGACATAGAGAACCGAATCCCAGACGACTTCACGGACATTTCAGAGAGAGTTCCATGCCGAATAAAGTTTCCGCCGCCAAGCGCGACCGCCAGAACGTCACCCGCAACACCATCAACCGCCGCAACCGCAGCCGCCTGCGCACCCAGATCAAGAAGATGCGCGCGGCCCTCAAGGAAAACGCGGTCGAGCAATTGAAAGGTCTGCTGCCCGAGACGTTCTCCGTCATCGACAAGTCGGTCCACAAAGGCA
>JAAFHI010000156.1 GCA_013298335.1 Actinomycetota bacterium | reverse complement strand
GGAACTGTTTCACCAGCCGGCGTGGCACGTCCGGGTTTTTGAAACCGTGCCGTTCGGGCTGTTGATCCTCGCCCTGTTTTCAACTGTGCCGAAATTGTGGCTGGTCCTGCCGCCGGTGCTGTTCGGTTTGTACTTGCTGGCCGACCTCTGGCTGATTCCACAAAACCGCGTCACCAAGGCCCTGCGCGACCTGGCGACGCCCCTGCTGTTCGCCCTCTGGCATCCGTTTCTGATGCCGGCGCTGCTCCCGGCTGCGCGGGTGAATGATTTCCGGAATTCGAATTTTCCCTTGCTGTGGCTGGTCGGGGCGACGCTCCTGATACCGTACATCTGGGCCAACTACTATGAAACGCAACGGTTTATCCGGGGATTGACGCTGGTGTACTGCGTCTGTCTGGGGATGCTCGTCCTGCAACCGGACCCGTCGGGATTGGCGTTTCACGTCGCCCTGCTCGGATTCGGGCTGGTCTTCGCGGTGGAGCGCCAGCCGATGCACTGGGCTTTCTCGGCCATCGGAAGCGTGCTTTTTCTGCTGATGTTCGCCTTTCTGTCGGTCAACCCGTGGGGGCTGGCCCTGGGGTTTTTCGGGTCCATCGGCGTTGCCGTCTGCGCGTACATGCGGGTGGTCAAATTCACGGCGCACGATGGGCGTGAAATTTGACAAGAATCTGATAACGCGACAGGGTTTTTCTGAAGGTGATGGTTTTTGGGGAAGTCAGGTTTGGCGGTGATAAACGTGGCGCACGGGAAAACCAGTCGGATCGGCGCGAACTTTTTCCTTGAGGCGGGTCATCGCCAGCCTGTAGTTTTGAATAATGTCTTTCGATTCACATATTTACTTTCGTATCGAGCGGGTTTCCCGGATGCTGAACCGGGTCTATGAACCGCGTCTGGGGAAATTCAAGCTCACGCCGAACGACATCCTCATCCTCTCCGCGCTGGTCGAACGCGACGGCGTCACCGCCAGCTTTCTCGCGGAGAAGTACGGTTTCGAAGTCACGACCATGATCCGGCTCATCGGACGGATGCACAAAGCCAAACTCGTCGAACGCATTGCCGATCCGGTCGACAAACGGGCGCTCCGCCTGTTTCTCAACAAGGAAGTGCGGCGGCAATTGAAACTCTGGTTCGCCGAGGCCGAGGCCCTCGAAGCCGAAATTGCCGGACGCCTCGATTCCGAGGAACACGCCCAGTTGATCCGGCTGCTCGCCAAACTCGACGTCATGCCCAAACCGGTGCCCAAACCCAAAAAAAACGCCTGAAGAAAAAATGTAATTGTTCAGAGTCCCCCGCTTGAGCGGGGAAAAGAACCGTCGCGGCAATTCATCTGATGGCGACGTGAACTTCCTGAATGGCATTTGCGCCCGTTGAATTGGTCCGTTCCGAATTTATCCCCGCTGAAGCGGGGGACTCTGAACAGTTACGAAAAAATAATTTTTGTCTTTTTGGGGAAGCGGGTTGGTTTTGGCACGGGCGATGCTATGATGCGGAACTTCTTGTGGCAGGTCGCGTGGAACTCTCTGCTTCCACTGCGTTTCCTCACTCTTCACGTTTCATTCCAAGGGTATTCATCAGTGACGGTTTCGTCGCTTCGGGATTTGTGTAAGCCGCCTCATGAACCTTTTGCTCCAAACAATTCAGTCTTTGGCGCAACTGCTCCAGGAAGCCCGGATCACCACGGTCATCGACATGGTGGTGGTCTTTTTCGCAGTCTATGAAATCCTCAAACTCCTCAAGGACACGCGGGCCATGCAGATGGCCGCCGGCATCGCCGTGGTGGCCGTGCTGTACCAGTTGTCGCACTGGTTCCGGCTGACCACGGTCGAATTCGTCATGCGGCAGGCGCTCGTCTACGTCGGCTTCGGCGTCATCGTCCTGTTCCAGAACGAAATTCGCGCGGCCCTCACCCACTTCGGGAACAACCTCCGCAACCCCTTTGCCTTCAGGACAATCCGGGAAAAGAAGCCCCTCGATACCTTCGACGAGGTGATTCTCGCGGCGACCACCTTCGCGGCCCAGAAAACCGGGGCGCTGATTGTTTTCGAGCGCAACGTCGGACTTCAGGAATACATCAACCGGGGCGTCAAGATGGACGCCGTCCTGAGCTATGACCTGCTGGTCAACATTTTCAACACGGCCGCGCCGCTCCACGACGGGGCCGTGGTCATCCGCCAGCGCCGGATTGCCGCCGCGAGCTGCTTTCTGCCCCTGACCCTCAATCCGCGGCTTTCAAAGGAACTTGGTACGCGCCATCGCGCCGCCATCGGGATCACCGAGGAATCGGACGCCTTCGTGATCGTGGTTTCCGAGGAAACCGGCGTGATTTCCTGCGTTGAACGCGGCTACATCACCCGCAATCTCGACAGCCGGAAACTCCGGGCCGTTTTGTCGCGCGCGATGGACCTGTCGCAGGCCCCGGCCTCGCCCCGGCGGTATCGCCGCCGCATCTGGCTTGCCGAGGATTCCTTTACCGACATTTCGAATGTGGATTCGCTGACTGGCTCCGACCTCAACGAGACCCCGCCTTCCGGGACGCCCGTGTTCATCGGAGGCAACGAGCGGCGCATCGGCGAGCGCGGATTCGTGTCGCCGGGAGCCTTTGCCAAGCAGGGCGGAAACTGGCTGGATTTGATTCGCGGTTTCTTCAACTACGTCTTTCGCCGGAACGCCCGGTTGAAACTGATTGCCGCCGTACTGACCGGCGCGCTCTATCTTTCGGCCAACACCGAAAAGCCGATCATCTTCATCGTCCGCGGCGTTCCCATCGAGTATTCCGACCTGCGCGGCGACCTGACCATCGCCAACAGCGACAACGTCCGGGAAGTGACCATCCGGGTCCGCGGTCCCCGCGATGAAGTCGAGCGGCTGCGACCGGATTCCTTCCGGATCAAGGTCCCGATGAACGGCAAGAACCCCGGCGACCGCGTCGTCCGGCTCCGCGAGGACGCGGTCATCGCCGAAAAACCGCTCAACATTGAAATCCTGGAATTTGATCCGCAGCGGATGACCGTCAGTCTGGAGCGGCAGGTCGAGCAGGAAGTTGAAATCAAACCGAGCTTCCGTGGCGCGCTCCCTTCCGACTACGAACTGCTATCCTTCAAGGTCACGCCTGACAAAACCAGGCTCAGGGGGCCGGAAAGTCGGGTGTTCGCGTTCCAGTCGGTCGGGACCGAGACGATCTGGCTCAACATGCACCCGCAGGCATTCACCGAAAAGTACAAAATCGACGTCAAGGACCCCCGCGTTGAAATCATCGGGGTGCAGGAAGTCGAAGTTCACGTCGAAATCCGTCCGATTGTCTTCAAAAAGCGTTTTGACCTGGTTTTGAACGAGGCTTCAACCGGAAACGTCCGGGTGACGGTTGAAGTCGAGGGCATCAAATCGGTCGTTGAAAAACTGAAAGGGTCGGATATCCGGCTGACGGTGGCCCCGGCGGGCGATGAACGGCCCGGCGAAGTCGCCATCCGGGCGGAACTGCCGCGCGAACTCCGGGATTCGGCCCGAGTGAAGACCGTGACCCCCGGTTTTGCGGGTTTGAAGAAGTGATTCGCGGGAAATCGGCGGACCGGGAAATTGAAAATCCGTCACTTGCCGGAGCGGGCCCGGCTCAAACCGTTCCGGCGGTACATCGTGAGCAGCCACATGGTCGCCAGAATGTCGTCGAGAATCAGGGCCACGAACAGCGCCTGGTCGCCGGGAACGCGCGCCAGCGTCAGGATCGAGATCAATCCGAGATTGGCCAGATAGAAGACGATCAGCAGCACCGTCATCATCATCAGCGGCTTGACCGTCGCATGAAAGATGCCGGCGCCCTTCTTGACGCGAACCGCCGTGACGCGGGCGAGCGTCAGCAGCAGAACCGTGACAATCAATGTGCAGGAAACCCCGAGAAAGAACGGCGTCATCGCGTGGAACTCCGCAAAAATCGAGAGGATGAACGTCCGGGTGGGGGAACAGTGGAGGCGGCGATCGGAATCGAACCGATGAATAAAGGTTTTGCAGACCTCTGCCTTACCGCTTGGCTACGCCGCCGTATCTGCATGTCGTCGAACGACTTGAGAGGTTGGCGATGCTAGCCGCCGAACGCCCCGCTGTCAACCGTCCCGTCTCCCTTCGCCGCCGGGTCGAGTTTCTCGCCGTGGCCGCCGTCCTCGGGCTGTTCGGGCGCCTGCCCCGGTCGGTCGCTCTTTTTCTGGGGCAGGCGCTGACGCTCGCGCTGTTCCGCATCCCGTTGAAAATGCGCCGGATTGGTCTCCGGAATCTTGCCATCGCCTTTCCCGACGCATCCGAAGCGGAACGCAAACGCATTCTCCGCGCCAGTTACCGCAGCCTCGGACGCCTGCTCGGCGAGGCCACCCAGTTTCACAAGTTCAATCGGGACAATATCGGCGACATCGTCCGCTACGACGGGCTGGAACACTACACCGACGCCGTCAAAGCCGGTCGCGGCGTGATTTTCCTCACCGGACACATCGGCGCGTGGGAACTGAGCGCCTTCGCCCACGGCCTTTTCGGCCACCCGCTCAACGTCCTCGTCCGCCCCATCGACAACGAAGCCGTCAATGAACTCGTGGAACGCCGCCGCTCGGCCTCCGGCAACCGGATTTTTTCGAAAAGCGCCGGGTTGAAGGCGTTCGTCTCGGCGCTCAGGAAGGGAGAGACGGTCGGCATCCTCGCCGATGTGAACGTTCAGCGCCACCAGGGCATCTTCTGCGACTTTTTCGGCCTTCCGGCCTGCTCGACGCCGCTCGTGGCCGCGCTGGCCCTGCGAACCGGCGCGGCGGTCGTGCCGGGCTACCTTGTCTGGGACGCCGCCGAACGCAAACACATCCTGAAATTCGACGCCCCGGTCGAACCGCCCATCGCGGCAGAAGGGGAAGAGGCCGTCGCCGCCGCGACCGCCGCCTATCAGAAAGCCCTCGAAGCAGTCATCCGCCGCCATCCCGACCAGTGGCTCTGGATTCACCGGCGCTGGAAAACCCGCCCGGAAGGCGAGGGGGAACTTTATTGAAGGATGAAGGATGAGGGATGAAGGATGAAGGATGAAGGAGGAGGGATGAGGGATGAGGGATGAAGGATGAAGGAGGAAGGATGAAGGATGAAGGCGGAAGGCGGAAGGCGGAAGGCGGAGGGATGAGGGATGAGGGATGAAAATCGGAACTGGTCCCCGGTTTTTGGGCGCGTCATTGTTCGCCGTAAAGATTTTTTCTGGCCGAGTGTGCCTTCCGGAGACCCTCAAACGGTAAAATACGTCCCGAAACGGCCCCAGACGGTCGCAAAACGGTAAAATGGGCACGAAAACGGTAAAATGCGGCGCGAAACGGCTCCGGACCGTCGCAAAACCGTAAAATGGGCGCGAAAACGGTAAAATGCGGCGCGAAACGGGCCCGGACGGTCGCAAAACAGTAAAATGCGCGACAAAACGCTAAAATGCGTCGCGAAACGGCTCCGGTCGAAAGAAATTCCCCAAAAGAAACCGCCGAACGAAAGGAACCAGGGTCCGTAGGTTCCAGGTCGCCGCCGCGCGCCATTTCCGGTTCAACGCGCACCCGCACCACGCAAAAAAGACGGATAACCGTCGGGCAAACTTCAAACCTTCCTGAAATCGTCCCGTGAATCTTCCGTCGACGAATTTGGATCGGAAATCGGCATCTTCAGTTGAACATCCCAAATTGAAACACCGAAAAAAAAACGCCGCGTTTGCGACATTACGCCGGCACCACCGCTGGAAAACCCGCCCGGAAAATGAGGCTGAATTGTATTGAGGAGCAGATTTCAGAGCTTGCGAAGAGCAAGATTTCCGTTCGGAGTGAATTGAGCAAGGAGTTCAAAACCGTTCAACAATTGAGTCCCGATAAGTGGCTCCGATTCGACTTCCGTAACGAAAACCCGCCGGGATTTTTGATCCCAAAGAACCGAAGCTGAAAAAACGTCGTGTTGGACAATACTTCCATCCGCAAGAGTTATTGAGGCGTCACCAGCAAGGGATAACCCCAATTGAGAAATAAAGTCCGGCGGGAGGGTCAGTGCGCCATCGAACCCGGTGTCGATAAAGGCTTCAACTTCAACGGATTTTCCTCCTGGACCGGTGATGATGAGACGGACCGCCAAATCCAGATTGGGAGAAACAGTTCCTTGGATCATTTTGGAGAACGGCGAGGGAAAGCCCCGATTTTATAAAGTGAAGGAAATCCAATCCGATGGAGGGCAATGCGGGCATTCGGGTGCCGGGCGCGGAGGCGGTCAACGGCTTCCGGGCCATCGGAATCAATCTCGAACGCTCCCGAATCAATGTCGATGGCGATGACCTTGCCGTGACTCTCGTTTTCGACGGCGGATCGAATCCGTGATTCGTAAATCTCAAGTCCCTTTTGAACAATCTCCGATGAGTTTAATTGAGGATTTGCCATAAATTGGGACCTTTCTGAATGGGTTTGGCGGGAAAAGCGTACCATACCCTGTCCTTGGCGGGCCGGTGATGCCTCAACCACTACCCAAGTGCTTTTGCCCGCCGGGTGTCGGCGTCGGCAAGATTCTGATTTCCGAGTTTTTGATATGCCGCTGCGCGGTTGTGCAGGGCCGAGGCGAAATCGGGTTTCAACCGGATGGCTTCCGAGAAACTCGCCACCGCGTGGTCCGGCTGGCCGTTGTCGGCGTAGGCGTTGCCGCGATTGAAGAAGGCCACCGCCTCGCCCGGCATCAGGCGGACCGCCTCGTCGAAGTCGGCGATGGCGGCGGGCAGATTCCCGGTTTTGTGAAATGCCCAGCCGCGGTTGTTGAGCGCGGTCGCGTTTTCCGGGTCAAGCCGGATGGCTTCGTCAAACGCGGCGATGGCGGCGGGGAAGTCGCCCTCCTTCTGATGGATCGCGCCGAGATTGTTGATGGCGACCGGGTCGCTTGGGTTCAGCCGGATGGCCTCGTTCGTGTCGGCCAGCGCGCGTTCAAGTTCTCCCCTATAAAAGAAGATGAGTCCCCGGTTGCGGAAGGCTTCGGAGAAGTCGGGCTTGAGCCGGATGGCTTCGTCGTAGTCGGCGACGGCCTTGTCGTACTCGCCGAGTTTTTCCTGGGCCGCCCCCCGGTTCAAAAAGGCGTAGGGATGGTCGGGTTGCAGCCGGATCGCCCCGGTGAAATCGGCGATGGCCTTGTCGTAGCGTCCTTTTTCATGATGTGCGGTCCCG
>JAAFHI010000159.1 GCA_013298335.1 Actinomycetota bacterium | reverse complement strand
CATGGTAGTTGGTGAGAATGTTGCCCTTGGTGTCGAGAATCGAGCCCGATCCGCTGCCCTGCGTGGGATACGCGCCGAAAAAGAAATCCTCGACCACGGACGTATTGGTGATGTTGACCACGCCCGGACTGAGTCGTTCGTAAATGTCGATGTTGTTCTGCTCGTCGGTGCTGAACCGCTGGTTCGCCGCCGGGCCGCCGTCGGATTTGACGGTCGGCAGGACGCCGCGACCGCCGCGAGCTTCATACCAATGATTGCCGAGGTAGCCGATTCCGGCCACCAGTCCGCCGCCGAACAGCGAGGAAAAGATGATGATCCAGAGAACCTGACGAACACTGAAACGAGTCATGGCAAAACCCGAAGCCTGAAAATTCACTGCCTTCACGTACGAAAGACAGCGCTTCGGATTCAATGCCACCCACCGCCGAGCGTCAAGGCAAAGTCACTTGTGAACCCCGTCCACACAAGATTGAGATACTAAAAAAAAGGTGACTTGATTTGCGGCTGTGCAGAGGCGCGTATGCGCCGACAGAGAATAGCCCCGCCCGTCAGGGCGGGGGGTGCGGCGGGAGGATTTCATGAGCCGCGTCAGCGGCGGCACTTCCGGTTTTTGTGCCGCGCCGTTGGCGCTCTGGTGTCTGGTTGCCGCGAATACCACGCCCTTCCGGGCGCGGCTATTATCTGGCGGCGCATTCGCGCCTTCAAAACATCGAACAATCCGTCAAAACGCCAACTTTCGAGCGATGAAACTCCCTCAGGGTTTGGCCGCGGCGTTTCCCACCGGTCGGTATTTGCGCATCTGCTTCATCATCGAACGCGCCACCCGCCCGCTGACCGTCCCGAAAAGCGAACTCACTTCCCCCGACATCACGACCCGCAGCGAAACGGCATCGATCACGCGGAACGGGAAATTGGTCGTGAACGGCGTTCGCTGAATTTCGACCACGAGGTCGGCGAGTTCGCGCCGGGAAACGATTTCGAGTTTCCACTGCTTGAATTCAGGCTGCGAACGCAGGGCGTTTTCGACCTCGGCGTTCTTGACGAATTCGGATCGTGACTCGACAAAGATGGTTTTTGATTGCAGGAGGGCTTCCTTTTCGTGATCGACCGCCTGCTGACCCCGAACCTGTACATTTGAAACGATGAAAAACAGCGCCACGCTCAACCAGACGATTTTCGTCATGTCGCACCTCGCATTCCGTGAAGAATCTGGGCTGAAAAACACCGATCCCCGCGACGGCTGCTCAAAGAAGCATCGTATGCACAGCCCAGCGCCTATGTTGGGTGAGCAGCCGTCGCGGGAATCAGGAACGACGTGAATGTAAACGCCGGATGAACCCGGTGGAGAAACCGTGTGACACTTTTTTCAACTGTCACATTCAGTCTTCGTCGCGGAGGTCCGCCACCGCCGCGCGGAGGTCGGTCAGGGATTCATCGGAAATGAACCGGAAGGTCCGGGTCGGAATACCGGCGGGCAATTTCGATGCGGTGAGAATGTCGCATACCACGAATGCGCTCAGGCTCAGTCGCGAGGTCCAGTCGGCCTCTTTCGCGCTGATGACCTGCAACGCATCGGGATGGATTCCGGCGGCTACCAGCAGGGTCCGCCCCCATTTCAGAAAGCCGTCCCAGTGGGAAGCGAGCGCGACCATGTCGGTCGGGCCGGGCCGCTGCTGCCCGATCAGGGTTGACGGAATCGACCGCAGCGTCAGCCAGACGCAGGAGGCGCTTTCATTGAAAATCGGGGACAGAATCGTGCCATGCGTCGTCAGGGACGATGGAATCAGGCCCGTGAGGAGGTCGGGATTCGCGAGACAGTCATCCGGGTGCTGACCGAAGACCCGTACGCCGACGCTTTCGACCACTTCGGCGATCAGAATGTCGCGCAGATCGGCGTCGGGCTCGATGACGGCGATGCCATCCACCCGCTGGACGTCGAAAATCCGCTTCACGCTCTTCTGAATCTCGACCAGCGAATATCCCTCGGCTCTGGCGCGGCGCAGAAAGTCGGCGGCCATCCATTCGAGTTCCTTGCGGGAGTCCGCGCCGCCCGGAACGACCCGCTCCCGCACGTACACTCCGCTGCCATGCCGAAATTCGACCCACCCGAGGTCGGCGAGGTCCTTGTAGGCGGCGTTCACCGTGTTGGCATGGATCGCCAGCCGCGTCGCCAGCGCGCGAATGCTCGGCAGACGTTCGCCCGCCTTGAAATCCTCGCTGATAATGCCCAGCTTGAGCTGCTCGGCGAGCTGCTCGCGGACGGGAACTTCACTGTTTTTCGAAAGCCAGATTCTCATCGAAGACCAAAAACCCGCAAAAATGGAATCTCACGCGTCGAAACGACCGTCTCACGGTGCAAAATCACCTTCTCACCATGCAAAAGGAACTTCTCACCGTGCAAAACCAACTTCTCACAGTGCAAAGGTAACTTCTCACGATGCAAAAGGAACTTCTCACAGTGCAAAAGTACTTTCTCACGATGCAAAAGTAATTTCTCAACCTGCAAAACCAACTTCTCACGCCCCGAAAGGAACGTCTCACACCCTGAAACGTACTTTTCACGATGTTCGGGACGGTCGGAGCCTTCGCGGCGCACGCCCCGCAAAGCCGAATTGGACTTGAACGATTTCGACGGATGCCACACTCTACGGCGTTTCCCCCTGACACGCACCGACATTTCCCGAAACAGGTTGTATGAAACTCGACAGTACCAAACGTTCCCGCGAAGCGATGCGGGCCGACTTCGCCGAAAAAATGCAGGGGTTCTACGAAGGCGAGCCGGAGATGTCGCCCTTCGAAGGCGGTTTTACGGCGGCTGAAAAGCAGCTCGCGAAGTTCGACGCGCGGCGCTACGGCTCGCGCAACCACGTCACGCGCGGACATGTCTCGCGATTGTCGCCCTACATCCGCCACGGCGTACTGACGCTGCGCGAGGCGCGCGACGCGATTTTCCAAAAGTTCGGACGGGTCGGCGAATCCGTCTACAAGTTTGTCTTCGAACTCGCCTGGCATCAGTTCTGGCAGGAGGTCTACCGCGTCGAGGGCGACCGGATTTACGAGGACCTGGAAGAATACAAGTTTGAAGCGGGGACGTGGTCGTTCGAACTTCCCGAGGGCGTCGAAACCGCCGCGACCGGACTGGTTTGCATGGACGAACCGCTGCGCGAACTCTACGAAACGGGGTACATGCACAACCACGCCCGGATGTGGTTCGCCGCGTGGCTGATTCATCACCAAAAGGTTCACTGGTCGGTCGGCGAACGGCTGTTCTTCAAGCACCTGCTCGACGGAAACCCGCCGCCCAACGCGCTCTCGTGGCAGTGGGTCGCCTCAACGTTCGGGGCCAAGCCCTATTACTTCAACAAACAGAACGTCGAGAAGTACACCGACGGCGAATGGTGCCGACGCTGCACGGCGGACTGCCCGTTCAATTCTTCGTATGAAGATTTAAGTAAAATTCTTTTTTAGAAATGGAGACTGAGAGATGAAAGAAAATTTTTCTGATTTAATTAGTGAAATTGAAACTTTCAAAAAAAACACAGCCCAAGATGAACTCTTTAAAATTTTCAAAGTAAAAATTGAAGATAGAATAAGAAAATTATTTAAAGATGATAAAATTACACTAGGTAATTTTTACAATATTAACTTTGTGCCTCAAAAACGACCATCATCAAATATTGAAAGAATTCGATGGGGTATAATAAGACAAGAAGCATTTATCAAAGGTTTAAATGCCTTAGAGCAGTTTCTAAATTATTTAAATGAAAGAATTGATAACTCAGACTATCCTTCTTCTGTAGCGAACCAAGAACTCCAAGATAATTGGATTTTTATTCACCCAAGAGTTACCTCAATTGCCAAAAGCAGAATGGAAAGCGGTCATTTTGCCGATGCAGTTGAAGCTGCCATTAAAGAGATCAACACAATTGTAAAAAACCATGTAAAACAGTTAACCGGAAATGAGTACGATGGAAGTAATTTAATGGAAAGGGCTTTTTCAATCGGAAATCCCTTAATAACATTAGATGATTTATCAACAGAAACAGGAAAAAATATTCAAAAAGGATATTTGCAAATTTTCTCAGGTACCATGACCGGCATTAGAAACCCTAAAGCTCATGAAAACATTGTAATTTCAAAAGAAAGAGCATTTCACTTAATCTTCTTAGCAAGTCTTTTAATGTATAAACTAGAAGATTGTGGAGTCATCTAAACTTGGATGGAAAACTTCGTTCTTACCCCCATCGTGGCGGAACTCGCCGCCCACCTCGAACGCGCCGGGTCGCTCCGGCTCGGCAAGATTTTCATGGCCGGGACTTTCGCCATCGGCCTCGATCTGCGGCTGCGCGACAATCGCATCCTGATGTGCTCGGCGCGTCCGAACGACAACCGGTTTTACCTGTGCGACAAGCATCCACGCGCGCTCGAAGCCGAAGCGCCGGGCGAACCGGCGTTCGTGCAGCGGCTCCGCAAACTGCTCGGCAGCGGCAGACTGGTTTCGATTGAAAAACCGGCGAACGAACGCTCGGTCACGCTCGGTTTCGATGCCTTCGACGACGCCGGGAACATGTCGCGCCTGCTCTTTCGCCACGACCTCACCGGACGCACCAGCAACATCTACCTGCTGGATGAAGCCGGTCGGGTGCTCGATTTGTTACGTCCGTCGGAAGCCATCATCGTCGGCACACGCCACGAACTTCCGCCTTCGAAGAATCAGAAGGAGTGGTCCGAAGTTGAATGGGACGATCTTCCGCCGGACGCGGTCGAACTGGAGAAATTTCTTCGCGCCACCGTGCGCGGATGCGGCGCGACGCTCGCCCGCGAGGTCGCTTTTCTTTCAACGAGCATTGGCGCGGCCAGAGCATTTGACCAGGTAAAAAAACGCCTCGACGAACCGGGTTCGGGCTTTATCTACACGGTGGGTTCGAAGTCGGTGCTTTCGGGTTTTTTACTCCGGCAGTATGCCGACGCCGAGGTTTTGAAGTTCGCGTCCGTCAACGAAGCCGCCGATGCCTTTTTCTCGACGAATGATCGACAGGCGACGCTCGCGCAGAAGCGGCAGACGTGGGTGACGGCGGTGGCGACGTGGCGCAAGCGGCTCGATTCGACGCTGAACAAGATTGTCCACTCGCAATCGACCGATGAAGAAGCCGAACGATGGCGTCGCTGGGGCGAACTGCTGTTCGCCAATGTCAAAACCGGGAAACGCACCGAGGCGGGCTTCGAAGTCGTCGATTATTACGATGAACATCAGGCCACGGTGACGATTCCGCTGGAGGACGGCGAGGAAGTCACCGATGCCGCGCGGCGTTTTTTCAAGAAGTACCAGAAACACCAGCGTACGCAGGCCGCCGCCGCCGAGCGACTCGACCTTCTCGGACGCCAATCCGAATCCGTCGCATTTCTGGAAAGCCTCTTCGCGGAAGCCGACGACGACGAATCGCTCGATGCCGCCATTTCGGAGGCCGCGACGCTGCTGCCGGTGGAACTGCGTCCAAAACAGGCCGCCGATTCGAACAAGGCCCGGGCGAAGGAAAACGAATGGTCGGGGTTGCGCCGGTATCGCGGACCGAACGGCTATGAAATCGTCGTCGGAAGAAACGACCGCGACAACGACCGGCTGACGTTCCGGCTTGCGCGTCCGCATGATCTGTGGCTGCACGCGGCGGATTACCCCGGCTCGCACGTTCTGGTACGAAATCCCTCGCGCCAGCCGGTGCCGCACAACGTACTGCTGGCCGCCGCCGAACTCGCCGCCTATTTCTCAAAGGCCAAGAACGACGACAAGGTCAACGTTCACTACGTCGAGAAGCGCCGGCTTTCAAGACCGAAAAACGCCGCCCCCGGCGCGGTGCTCCTTTCGGAAAGCAAGACGATTCTCGCCCCACCGCGCGAAACGCTCGAACGCATTCTGTAATCCGAAACGGCAGCCTGACCGTAAGGGAGGGCTTCATCACGATGGAAAAGCTGATCGTCCGTCACGAATCACCGCCCCAACGGTGTGAAGTGTGTCATCAAACCGACCAATTCGATCCCGAAACGGGGTTCTGCGCGCGTTGCCAGTCCGCGTTGAACATTGAATCCGCCCCGCGGGAAATCGGCTTGTCCCCGTTGTCCTCACCGGAAGAACTGACTCGCTGGTTTCAAATATGGAACCGGAAGCTCAGGATTATCCGCTGGAAAATATCCGAATTCATTCAACAGGCATTCCCCAAAGAGAAATGGGGCTTTCTCGT
This sequence comes from Actinomycetota bacterium, assembly GCA_013298335.1. Taxonomy (GTDB): domain Bacteria; phylum Acidobacteriota; class Blastocatellia; order Chloracidobacteriales; family Chloracidobacteriaceae; genus JAAFHI01. Next base: position 915 of record JAAFHI010000159.1, on the reverse strand, counting down.
GGCTGGATATGTTTCCTACCTGGGCGTTCTGGTTCTGCTTTCCATCCGCTTCACTCAAAACTGGTGGTCATTTCCTTACTTCTTTGGTGTTCTACTTCCCTCTGTCATTTTCTTCATGCTCCCAAAATTTGCCGAAATCATCCGGCCTCGCGGGAACCCCGAATAGCCCCGTCAGTTCAAATCACGAAGTTTTCCGAGGGCCAGTTTCAATTGATCGGTTGAATGCGCCGCCGTGACTGTCATCCGCAGTCGGCACGTCCCCGGCGGCACCGTCGGCGGACGAATCCCCGACGCGAAAATCCCCGCGTCGAGCAGTTTCGCCATCGTCTGCATGGTTAGCGTTTCTTCACCGAGTACAATCGGGAAAATCGGCGTTTTCCAGTCCCCTTCCAGCAAACCGAGTTCGCGCAGGCCGTTCGAGAAGAACCGGATGTTCTCGTGAAGTCTCAGAACGAGTTCGTCGCTTTCCCGCAGGATGTTCAACGCCTCGATGGCGGCCCCGACCGGCGCGGGCGGAAGTCCGGTGGTGAAAATCAGCGACCGCGCGCGATTGATCAGCACCTCGATGAACGGCGCCGGGGCCACCACGTAGGCCCCGAAACTCCCGAGCGCCTTGCCGAGCGTCCCCATTTGCAGATGGACGCGCCCGCGCAGGCCGAGTTCATCCACAAGGCCGCGCCCGTGCGAGCCGAGAACGCCGGTCGCGTGGGCTTCGTCCACCATGACCCACGCATCATGAATTTCGGCCAGTTCGACGATGTTACGCAGCAGCGCGACATCGCCGTCCATTGAGAAAACCGAATCGGTGACGATCAGTTTTCGGCGCGCCGATTCGTTTTCAGCCAGTTTTGAAGCCAGATCCTCCGCGTCGTTGTGCCGGTAGCGAATTTTCTTCGCCCGGCTCAGGCGGCAGCC
>JAAFHI010000276.1 GCA_013298335.1 Actinomycetota bacterium | reverse complement strand
TCGACCCGTTTCCCCCTGGCCTTCACCTCCCAAAGTTCGAAAAACTCGTCTCCCTTCTGCCCCTCGTCCCAACCCAGTTGGCGAAATCGAATCCCCTCGATTTCAGGGATTCGGTCCTTTGGAAACCGGGGGGAAAGCAGAATGATGGCCCCGGGCGTGACCTTCAATTCGGCCAGTACTTTCTCAAAAAGGAGACGGACCACCACCGTTTTGTCGGCTTCCGTAACCGGGCCTTCGGAAGCGGCAACTCGTCGATCATTGAATCGGCCAGGCGTTACCGCCAGAAACCCAATCACCGGAATCAGGACCAATATCCGACAAAAAGGTGTTTTGAACATCACGAAAGCCCCTTCTTGAAAAGGATTCATTCAACTTCCCCAACGTCGGCCCATTGAAAAACCAGCCTGCCGTTCGGGAAAAGACCTCGCCCCGCGCCTGCCCGATTCCTGAAACTTTGAAGATGCGTTCATCGTACGCGCGCGATCCTTAATACATGTGAACGACGGGCATCCGCCAATCCGTCATTTTTCCTTACCGGTTATCGCCGCTGCCGGAAATCCGGTTGCGTTCGGCGCGGGAGGCGAGTTTCTCGATATTGGCGCGGGCGACGTCTTCGAGCGAGGCATCGAGTTCGGAGCAGATGGCCGCGACGTACCATAAAACGTCGCCGACCTCGGCCAGCAGTTTTTCGCGTTCTTCAGGGTTCACGACGCCGCCCGCGTCCCGGATGACTTTTTTGTACTTTCCGGCGACTTCCCCCGCCTCGCTCGCCAGGCCGAGCACGGGATAGGTCAGATTGTTGCCCCGATTGGGGTAAAGGGCCGTTTTTCCGGCGGCTTCCTGATAGTCGTTGAAGGTCATGGGTTTGGATTCCGGGATAAAAAATTCCGGCTTGCGGATATTTCACCGCAAGCCGGTTTTGGTTCAGCTTGAGAAAAAGACGAACACCGAAAATCAGAGCGGCGCGTCGCGAAGTTTCTTGCTCCGGCTGGGATGGCTCAGTTTCGCCAGCGCCCGCATCTCGATCTGGCGGATGCGTTCGCGGGTCAGGTTGAACCGCTGGCCGATTTCCTCGAGGGTCCATTCGCGACCGTCGGGGGTCAGGCCGAAGCGAAGCATGAGAACTTCGGATTCACGCGATGAAAGCTTGTTGAGCGCTTCCCGGAGGTTCGAGGCCATTTCGACGGTCATCGAATCCCGGAGCGGGTCGTGGGCGCGGCTGTCGGGCAGCAGATCGCCGAGGGAGTGTTCTCCGTCGTCTTCGGCAGTCGGCGTTTCGAGCGAAACCGGTTCGTTGACGACATTGAGGACCTGCCGCACGTCGTCGGCGGTCAGTCCGACCAGCGGCGCGATTTCCTCGGGCGTCGGCTCGGCGTCAACGCGGGTGTTGATCTGGCGCAGGACGCGGCGGACGCGATTGACGCGGTCAACCATGTACGTGGGGAGGCGGATGGTCCGCGACTGGTTGGCGATGGCGAGTTGAATCGCCTGCTTGATCCACCACACGGCGTAGGTCGAGAACTTGATGCCGCGCCGCCAGTCGAACTTTTCGACCGCGCGAATCAGGCCGATGTTGCCTTCCTGAATGAGGTCTTCCATCGCCAGTCCGCGTCCCATGAAGTCGCGGCCAATGAACACAACCAGTTTCAGGTTGGATTCGATCATCCGGAGCTTGAAGCTCTCGGCCTTCTGCTTGGCGTCGGCAAACCGTTTCCAGGCGAGAATGATGTCGTCGAGCGACATGGCGTTGTGGTGTTCGAGGTCCTGGATCTGTTCCTTGACCATCTTCATCTGGCGCTTGATGAGCCGCGTCTGGGCCGGGTCGTCGGACGCCAGTTTCAGGCGGGTTTCGAGTTTGGCGAGTTCGCCCTTGAACGTGAGCGCGTCATCGACCGCCGCCGACCAGGCAAATTCGAGCCGTTGCCGCATGATTTTGTTGAACGGCAGTTTCTGGATCAGTTTCCCCATTTGAACCCGCAGGCGGAGCAGCGGATATTCGGCTTTCCGGTAGTTGAACCGGGGCGTGGAAACGACCGCGAGAACCTTGTCGTAAGCCGATTCGAGCAGTTCCATCCGCTCATAGAGCACTTCTTCCTGACGGAGATCGACGGTGGGCCGGAGGGGCGCTTCGCAGTGCTCGACATCGCCGGATTCGTCATCGGCTTCGGCGCGGGGGAAAACCATCAACTCGGTCAGCCGTAATCCTTCCGCTGACAGGCTGCGATAAAACTGGATGACCTTGCTGGCCACGGGCAGCGAACGGGAAAGCAGTCGCCGGGCACGGCGTTCGTAGCGTTCCATTTCACGAGCCACCCGAACTTCGTCACTGCGAGTGAGGAGAGTGGTGTGCTGGAGAGATTTGAGGTAAACCGAAATGGTATCGCTACCGGTGTCCTCGGTTCGTGAAACTTCTTCCTGTTCGACGAAATCTCCGGGCTCGTTTGGCTGTAACTCGAGTTCTTTCATTGCGATCTTGCTCATGGGGCGCATCTCCCTTCTTTCGGTCGGCGCCTTGTGAACCCCGAAAACCAAAAGTTTCCCCACGAGAAAACAACATTATTGAACATTTGCTCAATATGACTTCGGGGACGAAACTTCTGCGATAGGAGCATCGCAAGTGCAGAAAAGTAAAGTTACGCAACGGCGGTACGATGGAGGATTTCGGGGAAAAGCCGAGGCGCGGATGTGATTCCCTAATAACGTGCGGTATCGTACATAGCCAACCCAAGAGCGTAAAGAAAAAACATAACGAACTTCCCTGATTTCGTTTTTTTTTCAAAATCGGGGAACGCCTTCCACCCAAACGCCTCATTTCCAGCCAGAAAAATGAGAAAAAACCAAGGATTTCAAATGAAATGAAAACCATTTCCGGTTTGGTCGTCTTTTCCCACGGCCTTGAAAGCGGTCCGTGGGGAACCAAAATCCGGCGGCTGGCGGACATCGCCCGCGCTCGGGGATTCGAAGTTGACAGTCTGGATTATTCCGACACCCGCGACCCGGAGGTCAGGGTCCGTCGCCTCGTCGAGCGGAAACCGGCAAGCGCGCCCGGCCCGGTCGTGCTGGTCGGGTCGAGCCTTGGTGCCTACGTCGCGGCGGTCGCCTCGGAAGCGTGGCAGCCGGACGGCCTGTTCCTGCTCGCCCCCGCGTTCTACATCGCGGAACTACCCGTCCAGGAACCAGTACCGCACGCCGGGAAAACGGTGGTCATCCACGGATGGCGCGACGAGATCATTCCCGCGCGGGCGGCCTTCCGCTACGCCGACAGGTTCAAGACCCGCCTGCACCTGTTCGACGACGAACACCGGCTCATCGCGGCGCTTCCCCACATCGAACGGCTGTTCGGTGATTTTCTGGACGAATTCTGAGTTTTATCGACCGGGATTCCCGAGTTCATCAATCCAGGCCGAAACCTCTTCGAAGCGGGCATCCCAGGTTTTCCCGAAAACCGCCCGTTGACGCTCCCGCATCGCCTCCGCCGTATCGCCTTCAAGCGCCCGTTCCACCGCCGCGAGAAACGCATCGGAAGAATCGGCAATGGATAAAACGTCGCGAAACGGTTCGAATTCGGGCATCGGGACGATGACGACCGGCTTGCCGGTGGCCAGATATTCACGAACCTTGGTTGCGCTGCCGTACTTCACGACCTCGTGGCGCTGGTCCCAAGGCAGCACGCAGACGTCGAACTGGGCGGCCCACGCGGGCAGGTCCGCGTAGGCAACCGATTTCAGAAAATGAACGTTCGGCAGGTCTTCGATATCCATCGGGGCGCTTTTCAAACCGATGAAGACAAACTGCCAGTCCGGGCGGGCCTCGGCCACCCGCCGGACCAGCGGCTGGTCAATCAGCCAGCGTTCAATCGAGCCGAAATAGCCGAGAATCGGCTTCCCGAGGGCCTTGATCGCCCGCAGTTCCGGCGGACAGGCCCAGGTCCGGTCAGTGGTCGAGGCGAAATGGTCGAAATCGACGGCCTGTTCGAGCAGCCGGGATTTTTCGGGAAAATCGCGCGCGTCCGCGAAAAGCTGGCGTCCGTGGTAGAAGACGAGATCCGCCGCCGCGACCAGTTCCCCATGCAGGCGGCGGATCAACTCGCCCCGGTCGCCGTTATCGACGGTGTTCGCGTCGTATTTGTCGGTCACGTTGTAAATCACCGCCGACTCGCCGAACTGCCCGACCCAGTCGCGCGCCGTCGGAATGGCGATCCACAGAATCGGGTTTCGAACGCCGAGAAAACGCGCCAGCACCCGAATCTGGACCGTCAGCGCCAGCCGGTTGACGCGCCGCCAGAACGGACTCGAAAAAAACGGCGTGAGGACCGGCGTCACCACCCAGATGCCCTCGGGGGTTTTTCCGAGAAAACGGGCCAGACTCTTCAGTTTTCGGCGAATTTTGGGAAAAAATTCGGGGCTGCCGACGCCGGGCAGCCCCATTGAAATCGAATTGATGAAGATCACCCGGTTATCACGGGCGAAACGCTTCATCAGGTGGTTGTTGGCGTGGGGATGATGGTACCACCAGTCCTCTCCGCCGAAACAGATGATGGAACGACCGCGAATCACTTCAGGAATTTCCAGGCCACGACCGCGGCGACGGCGAGCAGCAGCAGGAAAATCACCAGGACCAGCACGATAATGATGATCAGGGTCGAGCCCTTTTTCTTCGGCGGCGCGGCATCCGTGGCCGGAAGCTGGCCTTCCACCTGCGAAGAAACCATCACGGGCGGATTGCCCGCCGGGGGCGTGGCCATCATCGGAGGCGGAGGTGGCGGCGGAGGTGGCGCATAGGTCACCGGAGCCGGAGGCGCCGAATAGACCGGCGGCGGGGGCGGCGGCTCAACGACCGGAGCAGGTGGGGGCGCGGGTGGGGGAATGTCCTCTGAAATGAACGACTGCGGGCGGGCCACGTTGGCGTTGGGCGGAATCGGCGCGTTTCTGGCCCACTCCGGCAACGATTCCGCCCGCGAGACTTCCCCGAGACTGACCGGCGGCGGAAGGACCGGGGCGGGCGGTGGTGGTGGTGGCGCGGACGTCGCCATGAGTTCCGCCGGAGACATCGGCTGGAGCGTCTGCGCCTCCGACGGCGCGTTCGCGATGGACTGTCCGTTGGCCAGAATGTTGAACTTGATTTTCGGACCGCCGATACCGAATTCGAAGACATCCCCATTGCCGAGCGTCGATTCGGTAATGCGCTGCCCCTCGCGGTAGGTCCCGTTGCTGCTGCCGACGTCCTTCAGGATGAACCGGCGATTTTCATACCGAATCTGGGCATGCCGGGTGGAAGCGAGCTGGTCGTGCAGCGCCAGCGGCAGGGTACTGTTCGGGTCCCGACCGATGGTGGCCGGGAACTTGGTGATGACGGACCGTTCCCCGCCCCGCAGCCCGGAGATGAAAACGACTTCAAGACCGACCATCTGCTCGAACACCGACAGCCCCTGGGGCATGTTGTCGGCAATCGTGATGATTCCGGCCTGTTCGCCGCGAGAGGCGACGGCGACATTCGAAGGCGTTCCGCAGGATTTGCAGAACTTCGCGTCGTCGCGGTTGTTCATTCCGCAATTCGGACAAATCATAGTGTTTCGTCAGAACACCCTCTGGAAAGTGGATGAGGCGGAGTCTACCAAAAAA
>JAAFHI010000856.1 GCA_013298335.1 Actinomycetota bacterium | reverse complement strand
TTTCCAAGGAATTCATCCGGATGGAGTGCCTCGATGCTGAAGGGGCTCAGGGCTTTTTCAGGAAAATCCTTGAGGTTTTGGGTGACGATCACGTCACACCGACCAATGATGGCGGCGGCGAGAACATGGCGGTCATCGGGATCGGGAAGAACGAGTGCTTCCGTCAGCGATTCATAACCCGTAACCAGGCAATCCCTGGTGGCACGGTCCATAAGGTCGCGGGTCCGTTCCAGGGCGGCGCGGTCGCGGTGTGGTTCGTTTCGAAGCAGTGATTCTATCCACTCCCGATGAATGTCAGCCGACCACTTTGCTTTGTAAATATCCGTTACCGCCAGTTGCATGAAGAGGTCCCGCAATGGCGCCGGGTAAAGCACATTTGCATCAAGCAGGGCCGTGTATCTGCTCATGACCGGCCGTAGCCCAGTTCAAGTCTTTGCGCCTCTCGCGCAAGTTCATCCAGAACCGATTCACGCTCCCGATCGATTTTTTCCCGGTACGCCATCACGTCTTCCATGCGAACCCGGCGGTGCTTGCCGACCTTTCGGTGCGGCAGGGCGCCTTCCTCAAGGAGCTTGATCAGAAATGGACGGGACACATTGAGAACTTCCGCCGCCTGGACGGTCGTCAATTCGGCATTCTCGGGAACGAGCGTCACACCCCGTCCCGCCGCCATCGCTTCGAGGATTTCCATGAGCAGGGAAACCGCGCCAGTCGGCAATTCAATGGTTTTGTCCTGTCCTGCCTCCCGAACACGAAGGCTTACCGGGCGTTTCAGTCGTGCAAGGGGTGAAAGAACCTGACCTGAGAGTCGAGCCATTGCCGCGTCAGGAGGGGAAGGCGGCAGTTGTCGATATGTAAGTGTCGGCATTGAAATTCTCCCTTCGATAGTCCCATTTAAAGCCTTAAATGCAATAAACGCAATAGGTGTGAGCGTGGACACTCTCCGGGTGGAAAGGGTGGTTGATGTCAGCGTCGTATCTCGGTTCAGTCGCCGCTCTGGTTGAGTGCCGTCCTGCTTGAGGAACTCTACGCCGGGGCCGACCCCGCCCTTCGGAAGAAACTCGAGAAGTTCGAGCACGACTTCGACAAGATCGGGCGTCTGCTCGTTCCCATCCTTTCCGACTGGACGCTTGCCGGAAACGTCCTTGGCAAGATCGGCGAGAAGTACTGCTACGAAATCATCAGCCGCGCGCGGCTGACGAACGATACCCTGCTGGCGGCGAGCGTCGCCCGACGCGGACTCAAGCTTCTGACGGTCAACGCCAAGGATTTCGCCAAAATCTCCGAATTCATCCCCCTCGACTGGTCTCAGGTCTGATTTTCGGCCCCGCCGCCGCTCGATGATGGCTCAATATCAAGAAATTTACGTTTTCCTGCAAGCCTGCATAAATGCGCTCTTTGCGCAGGCTTAAATGAAAAATGGCAAAGATTCGCCTATCCGATGTATTTTGAACGAGTCGAACCGGTCTCCGGTGATCGGAAACCAGGCCAAAATGAAAAAATGACATAAAAGTGTGCGCGCAATGAAACGACGACCAAGAATTGCCGACCCCATCGCTTCGCCAGCCGGGGTTCGCCGGGTTCTCGAAACCCTTCGCGAAACCAGCCCCTTCCCGATTCCGGCGACGGACCGGAAGATCTTCACCCTGCTCAACGCCGTCCGGCACGTCGGCAGGTATACGGCCACCGACAAACCCGGTGGTCGCCCAGCGAAATTTGACCGGGAGGACCTTCTCGCGGTTGACCGGGCGCTCCGGACGGCGCTGGAAAAGCAGGGGCGTCCGAACCTGTCGGTCGCGTCATTCGTGGGGTTCTACCTGCCGATCCTGCGTTACCCGGCTGATGTTGGTGAAGCCCTCGCCGAAGGGAAAATCAATCTCCTCGAAGCCGCCCAACTCGCCCGGCTGACACTGGACAGGCTTGGCGTCGATGCCCGTGAAGCCCGCCGGGTCCGACAGGAAACGCTTCTTCTCCACACTCGCCTGGCCGCGTCTCAGGCTGACCTTCGCCGCCGGGTGACCGCCCTCATCAAGCCGTTCAATGACGACCTCGAATTCGCTGATGCCGCGGCGGATGAAATGATCGAGGCTGGAGATGGCCGCCATTTGTTTTACGAGCAGTTGAAGCACATTCATCAGGCCCTTCAAATTATCCGTCCCGATGACCTGGATGACGCAACCCTCGAAGACATTCTCGACAAGTGCGACCGACTGGTCGGGTGTCTTCAGCGGGCGACGACCTTGGTGAGGAGGCGAAACGCCCAGACCGAATCAAATCACTTTCCTATATGATGTGAATGATGTAAATTTGTATTAGAATTTCTTACAAAAAATGACTTCAAAAGCCAATGCAAAGCATTCAATTAAAGATATTAAGCCGGATTTATGGTCATAAGAGGGGATGGGTGTTTTCACCGAGAGATTTCCTTGACCTTGGCACCCGCCAAGCCGTGGACCTGGCACTTTCACGACTCACCGAAAAAGGGACGATCCGGCGTCTCTCGCGAGGTCTCTACGATTATCCGAAGGTGCATCCCAAACTCGGATTGCTCGCCCCCGGCGAAGACCAGATTGCGCGGGCCATCGTCGGTCGCGACCGGGTGAAACTCC
>JAAFHI010000780.1 GCA_013298335.1 Actinomycetota bacterium | reverse complement strand
CGGGCAAATGTCTGGCGTGGAATCCGGCGGGGGAGCGGCTGTTCGGGTACGCCGAGGCCGAGGTCCGCGCCCTGCCGCCGGGCGGCCTGCTGGAACGGATCATCCTTCCGGAAAAGCAGGATCAGGTCCGCGAAGCGTTCCGGCGCAAGGCCCGCGAAGGCATTCCCGAAACCCGCTACGAAGTGGAGGGGCGCACGAAGGACGGCGCCGTGGTCGCCCTCGAAATCAGTTCGCAGATTCTGTATCGCGACGGGAAGCCATTCGCGATACAGGGCATCATGCGCGACATCAGCGAACGCCGACGGGCCGAAGCGGAACTGCGCCGAAGCGAGGAGCGCTACCGCGAACTGTTCGAAAACGCCAACGACATCATCTACAGCCACGATCTCCAGGGCCAGAACCTCACGGGCAACCGGACCTCGGAACGGCTGCTCGGGTACAGGCGGGAAGAGGGCGTCTCGCTCAGTTTCAAGGATTTCGTCGCGCCTGAATTCCTCGAAAAGGCCGCCGGGGCGATTGCCGAGAAACTCGCGGGCAAATCCGAGGCCACGTCCTATGAACTCGGCGTCATCGCCAAGGATGGTCGCCGGCTGACGCTTGAGGTGAGTACGCGACTGATCCGCGAAAACGGCGTTCCGGTCAGCATCCAGGGCATCGCGCGCGACGTGACCGAGCGCAATGCCGCCGAAAAGGCGCTGCGTGACAGCGAGGAGCGGTACCGGGATCTGTTCGAAAACGCCAACGACATCATTTACGTCCACGACCTCAACGGGCGTTATATGACCATCAACAAGACCGCCGAGCGCGTCTTCGGATACACGCGGGAAGAGGCCACGACCCTGAGCATGTCGGACGTCATCGTCCCGGAACACTGGGCGCGCGCGCGGCAGGCGGTCATCGAGAAGCTGAACGGAAACGCCCGTTCGACCAAGTACGAACTGGACGTCATCGCCCGCGGCGGTCACCGGGTGACCCTCGAAGTGAGTTCCCGGCTGATGACCGTCAATGGCCAGGCCATCGGCATTCAGGGCATTGCCCGCGATGTGACCGAGCGCAAGGCCGCCGAGCGGGCACTGCGCGAAAGCGAGGAGCGCTACCGCGAGTTGTTCGAGCACGCCAACGACCTGCTCTACGTTCATGACCTGAAGGGATATTTTCAGGACATCAACCCGGCGGTAACGAAAACCTTCGGCTACTCCGCCGAGGAAGCCAAGCACATCAACGTGCTGCACCTGATTACCCCGGAGAGCAAGCCGACGGTGCGGAAAGCCATCGCGTATCTGCTCGCCAATCCATCCGAATCAATCGACTACGAAGCGGAACTCTTCGCCCGCGACGGGCGGCGCCTGCTGATCGAACTGAGCAGCCGCGTGGTTTTTCGCGACGGCGCGCCGGTCGCCGTGCAGGGCATCGGTCGCGACATTACCGAGCGACGCCTGGCCGAACGGGCACTGCGCGAAAGCGAGGAGCGGTTCCGGCGCATCTTCGACGAAGCCCCCATCGGCATCCAGATCATCACCGTGACGGGCGAGATCGTCCGGGTCAACCGCGCGCTCTGTACGTTTCTCGGTTACGAGCCGGAAGAACTTCAGGGTCGCCCGCACCGCATCATCGACCATCCCGAAGAATCCGAGATCACGGTCAGCAACGCCGTCATGCTCATCGCCGACCCCCGGCTGTCGAGTTTTCAGGTCGAAAAACGGTACATCCACAAGGATGGCCGCGCCCTGTGGGGAAAACTCACCGGCGTCGTGATTCGGGACGAGGAAGGCACCCCGCTCTACGGTCTGGGCATGGTCGAGGACATCACCGCCCGCCGCGAACTCGAAGACCAGTTGCGCCATGCGCAGAAGATGGAAGCCGTCGGCCAGCTTGCCGCCGGTATCGCGCACGAATTCAACAACCTGCTCACGGTCATGACCGGCTACGCCGCGATGATCGAGCGGCGGTTCACGCAGGGCCAGACCGAACCGGCGTCGCTCGACGCGATGCACCGCTACATCAAGGAAATCCTCGAAGCGACCAGCCGCGCGGGCACGCTCACGGCGCAACTGCTCGCCTTCGGACGCAAGCAGCCGCAGCAGCTCACCCCGCTCGACATCAACGAGACCGTCACCCATACGCTCAAGATGCTGCGCCCGATTCTCAACCGGAATCTCGACATCGCCACCGAACTCGCTCCCGACATCGGCGGCGTGCTCGCCGATCCGCACCAGATGGAACAGGTCGTCACCAACCTCGCCGTCAACGCGCGCGACGCCATGCCCGGCGGCGGCTCGCTCACCATCCGGACCATGAACATCTGGCGCGAGGCGCGCGCGCGGACGGTTGACGGCGTGCGCTACACGACGCGCGAGGACGACGACCAGACGACCGAGATGCGGCCCTACGTTTTACTCGAAGTCAGCGATACCGGCGACGGCATGGACGAAGACATGCAGAAACGCATCTTCGAACCGTTCTTCACCACCAAACCCGTCGGACGCGGCACTGGCCTCGGCCTCTCGGTCGTCGAAGGCATCGTCGCCCAGAGCAAGGGCTTCATCACCGTCACCAGCCGCCCCGGCGAAGGCACGACCTTCCGGGTCTTCCTGCCACGCGCCCTGTAAAAAGTCTTGGGAGTCTTGGGTGTCTCGTGAGTCTTGGGAGTCGGAAGAAAACGATGAACGATGAAGTTTGAAAAAACCGAAGTTGCGAGGAATCGGGAAGAAAGTCCTTGACACTTGAGTAGTCGAAAAAGTCCACTCGACTCCCCAGACTCCCCAGACTCCCAAGACTCCCCAGACTCCCCAGACTTTTTTATCATCGTTTTATCGCGACTTCGCTGAACCCGCTTCCCCGCGGTGTCAC
>JAAFHI010000377.1 GCA_013298335.1 Actinomycetota bacterium | reverse complement strand
ACTGCTGACGCATGACCCACGTTTCGACGGGGTGTTTTTCGTCGGCGTTTCGACCACCGGTATCTACTGCCGGACGGTTTGTACCGCGAAAACCCCGCGTCGCGACCGGTGCGCGTTCTACCCGAGCGCCGCTGCCGCCGAGCACGCGGGATTCCGTCCCTGTCTGAGATGCCGTCCCGAACTCGCCCCCGGAAACGCGCGCATCGACGCCGTCGGACGCCTCGCCGCCGCCGTCGCCGACCGCATCGAGGACGGCGCGATGACCGACCTGAGCGTTTCCGACCTCGCCGCCGAACTTGGGGTCAGCGACCGCCACCTGCGGCGCGTCATCGAACGCGAATTCGGCGTCACCCCCATCGAACTCGCCCAGACGCAACGACTTCTGCTCGCCAAGCGGCTGCTGACCGACACTGATCTATCGGTCATCGACGTGGCGTTCGCGAGCGGGTTTTCGAGCCTGCGGCGGTTCAACGCGCTGTTTAAGGAACGCTATCGCCTCAATCCGACCGACCTGCGCAAGATGCGCGGCGACGAAACGACCCGCGAGTCGTTTTTCTGCGAACTCGCTTACCGTCCGCCGCTCGACTGGAACGCGCTGCTCGATTTTCTGGGTCGGCGGACCTTCGGCGGCGTCGAAACGATGGACGGTAACCGGTACCTGCGAACCGTTGCCATCGGAAAACATCGCGGATGGATCGCCGTCGCGCCGACCGACGGCAAACCGGCGCTCAAAATCGAGGTTTCGACTTCCCTCGCGCCCGTTCTGCTGCCGACGCTCGCGCGGGTGAAGCGGCTTTTCGATCTGACCGCGTCGCCGCACACCATCGCCGCGCATCTCGGCGAACTGGCGGCGAAAAATCCGGGACTGCGCGTGCCGGGCGCGTTCGACGGCTTCGAAATCGCGGTCCGGGCGATTCTCGGCCAGCAGGTCAGCGTGAAGGCGGCGACCACGCTCGCCGGACGGTTCGTCGCGGCTTTCGGCGAACCGATTGAAACGAAATTCGCGGCCCTCGACCGTCTCACACCGACCGCCGCGAAAGTCGCCGAATTGAAAACCGAGGAACTGACCGCGCTGGGCATCCTCGCCACCCGCGCCAATTCGATTCGGGCGCTGGCGAAAGCCGTCGTCGAGGACGGTCTGACGCTCGAACCGCGCGCCGATGTCGAAACCACGCTCGAAAAACTGAAATCCCTGCCGGGCATCGGCGACTGGACCGCGCACTACATCGCGATGCGGGCGCTCGCCTGGCCGGATGCCTTTCCGCATACCGACCTCGGCATCGTCACCGCGCTCGGCGAGCGGAACAAAAAGCGGGTGCTCGAACTGGCGGAGGCGTGGCGACCGTGGCGGGCCTACGCCGCGATGCACCTCTGGAAGTCGATCGAACCCCAGCCGCCGCCGAACGCCTGACCGTGTTCATCGCACGTATATATAAAGGACCGCGCGCGCGTACGATGAACGGTTCTTCAAAGTTTCGAAAATCGAACCGGGCCCTTGCGAACCCCAAAAACGACCTGAAACCCCAACATCACCAGTCATGGGAGAACCACGGATGACGTACTACACCTATTTCGAAAGCCACATCGGTCGCCTGATGCTCACGTCCGACGGGACCGCGCTCACCGGTCTTTTCATGAACGAACACAAATACGGCCCCGAACTCGACGCGGAAAGCGTTCTCGACGATTCGGCGCGGCCCTTCGCGGAGACGAAACGCCAACTCGCCGAATATTTCACCGGCGCGCGGACGACCTTCGACCTGCCGCTCGCAATGAACGGCACTGCGTTTCAAAAGCTGGTCTGGGACGCGCTGAAGGAGATTCCGTTCGGGGTGACGATGTCCTACGGCGAACTGGCGCGGAAAATCGGAAAACCGAACGCCTCGCGCGCGGTCGGCCTCGCCAACGGACGCAACCCGATTTCGATCATCGTTCCCTGCCACCGGGTCATCGGCGCGAACGGCAGTCTGACCGGCTACGGCGGCGGGCTGTCGCGCAAGGAAGCGCTGCTGTCACTCGAACGCGGAACGACCGGCCTGCCCTTCGCCGAATAGAAAAGAAGAGGCGCGGATGCGCCGACAGACAATAGCCCCGCCCGTCAGGGCGGGGTGAATTGGCGGGAAAAATTCCTGAGCCGCGGCAGCGGCGACACAACGGAGAAGGCACAATGAGTGGACAATTGACAATGAAACACCGGAGATTTCAGGCACTGTCCATTGGGCATTGCCCATTTTCTTTCGTGCCGCGCCGTTGGCGCTCGGGGACAAGGTTGCCGAGCGAACCACGCCCTCACGGGCGCGGCTATTATCTGGCGGTGCATTCGCACCTTTCCTGAATTGAACCAACCGGTTATCGCCGAAATTCGTTTTCAAGTATCCCGATAGGGAAACCGTTACCGCTTCAGGCCGAGCACCCGCAGGATTGTTTTCTGTAAATCCTCGATGGTAAAGGGTTTCTGGAGAGCGGACCGGAATCCGTGATCCTGAAATTCCGCCAGCACGCCGTCGCTGGAATATCCGCTCGCCACGATGGCCGGAAACGTCGGGTCCAATTTCAACAGGTGGCGAATCGTTTCCCGTCCGCCCATGCCGCCCCGGATGGTGACGTCCAGAATCCCGAGGTGAAACCGCTTGCCCGATTTCAGAACCTCGGAAAAAACCCTGACGGCTTCTTCTCCGTTCCGGACCGGGGTCACCAGAAATCCCAGGTCCGTCAGGGAATCCTCCATGAATTCGAGGATATCCGCTTCGTCATCCATGACCAGAATTCGGATGCCCGAAACGTCGGCCTCGGGGGCGGCGCGCTTTGCGATTTTGAGCAGCGAAAACGGCGCGGATGCGGGCAGAAACATCCGGAACCCGGTCCCTTCCCCGATTCGGGAGGAAACCGTGACCTGGCCGTCATGCCGGGCGATGATCGAGTGGACGACCGCCAGTCCGAGACCGGACCCGCTCTTTTTGGTCGTGAAATAGGGCTCGAAGATGTTCTTCAACTCGTCTTCCGGGATTCCGCCGCCCGTGTCCCGGAAGTGCAGTTCGATGTAGTCGCCGGGCGCGAGGCGGTCGGCGTCCCGGATCGGAACGTTGCGCGCTGAAACCTCGATCCGCCCGCCCTCGGGCATGGCGTCCCGGGCGTTGATCGTCAGATTCTGAAAAACCTGTCCGATTTGAATCGGGTCGATGTCTCCCGCGAGCAGATCGCCCGGAAAGTCGAAGACCGGCTCGATGCTCGTCCCGACGAGGGCAAATTCCACCGTGTCCCGGATGAGTTCCGGCAACGAGGTCGCCGTCCGGACCGGGCTGCCTCCCTTCGAGAAGGTCAGAAGCTGCTGCGTCAGTCCGGCGGCCCGGCGACAGGCCTTTTCAACCGTTTCGAGCCGCCGGTCAAACGGACTTTCAGCCCCGATGAGCTGCCTGGTCAGCGACACGTTTCCCAGAATCGTCGCCAACAGGTTATTGAAATCGTGGGCAATCCCGCCGGCCAGCCGCCCGACGGCTTCCAGTTTGCTGTTCTTGAGCTGTTCTTCCTGAAGTCGGCGAAAGTCGGAAATGTCGACGGCAATGCCCCCGACCGCGCTGACTTCGCCCAACTCGTTGAAGATGGGGAACTTGCTGGTGTGCATGAAGAACGAACCGAGCGGGGTTTCGAATTCCTCGTCGAACTGGTACGGCGTTCCGGAGTCGAAAACCCTTTGGTTGGTCCGATGGAACTGCTCGGCATCATTGGGGGGAAAAATCTCTTCCAGACGCCGCCCGATGGCTTCCGACCGGGGAATGCCGACCATTTTCTCCCAGTACTGATTACACACGATATGCCGTCCCTCGCGGTCGGTCGCGAAAATCGGGGCCGGGGTGTTTTCGATGAGCGCGGTATTGAACTGATCGAGTTCCTGGAGCTTTTGCCGGGCGAGCCGTTCCTCGGGACGTCGCGGCTGACCCCGACCATCCGAACCGCGACGTCTCCTTCGAAATGCGATTGCCCGAGCCATTCAATCCACCGCACCTCGCCGTCGGGCCGGGTGATCCGATAGTCGCCCCAGACCTGTTCGGACGTCAGATGAGCGCGCCGAATGGCCTCATCCAGCCGCTCGATGTCCAGCGGGTGGACAAACTTCTGAAACGATTCCAGCCGCCCTTCGAATTCCTCCAGTTTGAGGCCGAACATCCGGGCGTGCGACTCGTCCCAGATGACCTGACCGGTGCGAATGTCCCAATCGAACACGCCCAGTCGGTTGAGACCGAGGGCGAGCCGGAGTCGATGCTCGTTTTCAAACAGGGCCCGTTCATCTTCTTTTCTCTCAGTGAGGTCCTGAATCACAATCATCCGGCAATGCCGGCCATTGAACGCGTAGGGATTCGCAAGGATTTCAACCGTCAGGATCTTCCCGTCTTTCGTCTGATGCAGCCACTCCCCCCTGTACGTCGTGCCGGTTTGCCTCTCAGGTGAACGAAGAAAGTCCATGAGCTTTGGAATTTCTTCCGGAGGGCGCAAATCCCGGATCGACAGTTCGAGAAATTCCTCGCGGGAATAGCCGTATTTGGCGATGGCCGCTTCGTTGACGGTCAGAATCCGGAACGACTCCCAGTCCACCACGAGACAGGGCAGCGGATTTTTTTCGAAAAGGAAATTGACCCTTTCGTATTGCCGGAGGAGTTCGGCGTTTTGCGTGCGCAGCCGCTGAACCTCTTCCTTCAGGTCGGAAATAGATTCCATAAGACTTACCGCCGAATTCCAAACGGATACTGGAAGCAGCCAGTGCAAGGGGCGTCCGGAAGGTGGGCAGGAAAAAAGTGGCAATGACGGGGG
>JAAFHI010000490.1 GCA_013298335.1 Actinomycetota bacterium | reverse complement strand
TGGTTTCCTGCTGGTCGGTTTCGACCGTCGCCAGCCACAGCCAGGCGGCCTCGCAGGTCGGATCGAGGAACACGACCTCCGAAAAATGCTGGTGCGCCTGCACCTTGAACCCCGATTTTCCGCAAGTGATCCCTTCTTCCATCAGAAGGTCACGCAGGGCGACGCGGACGAGGTCACGGTCCGGGTTGATGGAGAGCGCCTTCTTGAAGTAGCTGATTTTGACGTTGGCAGTATCCGAAAGCTGCCCAAGCCAGATCCATGCCACTTCATTCCCCGGGTTGGTGCCGGTCAACTCCAGAAACATGAAACGCGCCTCGTCGGTCCGCCCACCCTTGGCAAGGGCGATGGCTTCCTGGAGCTTCGTGATTTCGGGCTGTGTCAACATTGGATTCCTTGGCGGTATCAAAACCGGAAAACCAGTTCGAGGTAGGCGAAATGGCCGTTCGAGCCGGTGGGATAAATGCGGGAGATCGGCCCTCTTCCGAACATCCGGCTCACGTAGGCATTGACGCTGAAACGTGAGTTCACCTGGTAATCGGCGCTGACGTCGATGAAACCGCCAAGATTGTCCTCGCCGTTCGAGGGGCGACCGACGTACCCGAAGGAATTTCGCTGGAACGCGCCGCCGCCCAGATACCAGAGGTCATTCCGGTTCGAGAGGGTCAACCGGTGCGCGTCGGCCCGGACGGTCAGTTTTGAAGTGGGTTTGACGGTCAACTGGACGAAGGTGTCCACGTTGTTCATCAGGTTGAAGTAGGGCGTCCGGGCGTAGAGCCGGGGCGTCGGCAGAACCTGGAAGAAGGTCGTGTGCCGCGAGTCATTCGGATTGCCGTCCCCGGTCGAGCGGAAATGACCCACCCGCAGCCACGGCTCCCATTTCGCGTTGAACTTGTATCCGCCCTCGATGGCGACCGCTCCCGCGCGGTGGCTCAGGTTGCCCCAGCTTCCGAACTGGCCCACGCCCCAGACGAGGAAGTCGGCCTTGCCTTTTCCGAGGTTGAAGGTCCGCAGGTAGTTTCCGCCGACCGTCGTGATCTGAATGTCCTCGGTGTCGGCCCGGCGGGTCGCCAGCGGCCGGTTGTCGGTTTTCAGGACATTCCGTCCGTCGCGGTAAAACAGGGCGAAGGCGCGGAATTCTCCGAGGTGCTGCGTTTTCTTGTCGGGCGTCTGAATCGGGTGCAGCGCCTGGCTGTACGCGCCATAGACCACGCTGACCGACGGGACCTGCCGCAGGCCGTCAAGCTGGAACACGCCTTCCACGGGGCGAACCGCCACGACGGTCAGGTTTTTGCGGGCCGTTCCGTAGGAAAGCTGTCCGCCGTCGAAACTCCGCTGGGCAATGGTAAATCCGAAGGGGCCGAGCAGCCGCTCGGAAATGCGCTGCCGCTTGAGGACGTTGATCGTCGGATTCGAGGCCGCCAACTCCATCCCGTCGCTGAATTCGAAACGGCCAACCCGGAGACTGAACGTGCGATCCTTGTCGGTGAACTTCCAGCGCAGAAAGGCCTGCTTGAGAAAAATCTCGGCTCGCCGGTCGCCGTTGGCCCCGGCAATGGTGCCGCCAAAACCGAGCGCTCCCTGGGGCGCCGGCGCGACCGCGTTGCCGGGAAGCCCGATCACCGAGGCAAACGAGCTTTCGACCTGCCAGTCCAGCGAATTCCGCTTGTCGAGCGAATGCTTTCCCTTGAGGGAGAAACGGACCAGATTCCCAAGAAAATCGTGCCGACTGTCGCGACCGGGCACGTCGAACCAGCCCCAGTTTTCATACCGGACGCGGACATTTCCGGTGAACTCGACCGGACCGGCCTTCAACGGCGGCGGGTCGGCTTGTTGCGCCCGAACCGTGGCGTCACCGGAAAGCGCGGAAAGGCATCCAATGAAAAGAATCCCGGCGAGCGCGGGCAGAAAGCGGCGGAATGGGTGAAACCCGGGAAAGTGGTTCATCAATGCGTCCCTGAAATTTGAACATGAGAAGATTCCCACTTTCCTAGACAAGTTCCGTGCCACATCAGAAAAAAGTGTCTTTTAGCTGACTTTTTATTGTATTCGGCTCAATTCAATGGATTTGTATCAAGTACTTCCTCCGATGGACGGGACCACGGGTGCTCTGGGGTAGCCCGGAATCGGCTACTTGGCCGAATTTGACCCACTCAATTTGACCTTTTCATTAAAAAAAACCTATTGTCCGTCATCCTCTTGAATTTATTTCCGTACCCTTGAGCGTCGGGCCCAGGCTGCGCCAAACCCGAGTACCCATGTCGTCAAACGCCCTTTCCATTCTTATCGTCGATGACGACCAGGCCATCCGACGGATGATCGGCATCCTGTTCAGAAAAGATTTCATCGCGGTCACCGAAGCCGAGAACGGTCTTGAAGGGCTGGAGGCTTTCGAACGGGCGCAACCCGATCTGGTTCTGCTGGATCACGATATGCCCGTGATGGACGGGGTGACGGCCTGTAGCCGGATGCGTCAGGTCCCCTTTCCGGTCGAAACGCCCATTCTGATGATGACCGTCCACGGTGACCCGGCGACCGTCGAGGCGGCTTTTCAGGCCGGGGTGACCGATTACATCCAGAAGCCGCCCGCCTGGGCGGTCCTCCAGCGGCGCGCGCGTCACCTGGCCGAAAAATGTCGGGCCGAAAAGCTGATTCTCCAGTTGAAGCACATTGAGGAAGCCCATCTCCACGCCCGGGAGCAGGAGATCGAAAACGCTTTTCTGGTCGGTTCGGCGAAAATCTTTCAAAACATCATGACGACCGTGGAACTGGCCGCCACGGCCAGGGCCCCGGTGCTCATTACCGGCGAAACCGGTACCGGCAAGAACATGGTCGCCAAGGCGATCCACCACCATCCAGGCTCAACCCGGGGCGAGTTCATCAGCCTGAACTGCGCGGCCATCCCCGAATCGCTCATCGAGGCGGAACTGTTCGGCGTTGAAAAAGGCGCCTATACGGGGGCCGTTTCCCGGCGCAAGGGGGCGTTCGAACTGGCCCACGGCGGCACCCTTTTTCTGGACGAAATCGGGGAA
The DNA here is from genome assembly GCA_013298335.1 of Actinomycetota bacterium. Lineage (GTDB taxonomy): Bacteria > Acidobacteriota > Blastocatellia > Chloracidobacteriales > Chloracidobacteriaceae > JAAFHI01. The sequence continues at coordinate 1,012 of JAAFHI010000490.1, read as the reverse complement.
ATGCCGCTCGCTCTGCAAACGAAACTGCTGGCGATTCTTGAGGACGGCATCGTCAAGCGACTCGGCGGCGAGGAACGCATCCCGGTCGATGTCCGGATCATCGCCGCGACCAACGTCGCTCCCGATCTGGCGGTCCGCCAGGGAAAACTGCGTGGCGACCTGTTTTACCGTCTCAATGTCATCGGCATTCACCTGCCGCCGCTCCGGGAGCGCCGGGAAGACATTCCGGTCCTGTGCCGGCATTTCACCCGGAAGCTTGCGCCGGCGCGCGAAACCGAGGTTCCGGCGGGAGAACTGGAACTGCTTGGGAAGTACCCGTTTCCGGGAAATGTCCGGGAACTCCGCAACATCATCGAGCGATGTCTGATTCTTCAGCCTTCGGGGCCGATCTTTCCGTCCCGGCTGCTCCCGGCGGAGCTGACGACCGGAGACGGAATGCTGCTCCCGCTACTGGCCTCCACCCCGGCCGGTCTTTTGAATGAAGTTCGGACACTGGAAGAAGTCGAGCGTGACCACATTCAATTCGTCTACAACAAACTGGAAAAAAACCAGACCCGGACCGCCAGAGCCCTCGGACTCGCGCTTTCAACGCTGAAGCGCAAGTTGAAGGAAGTCGGTGTCGAATAACATTCCAGGGCATCGACGCGGCCACGGAAAACGGGCGCGGAGAGTGGATTCTCTCCGCGCCCGTACCCCTGTTGAGGGTGGCGGCCCCGCGCGGGCCGCGCCGGTGCTACGAGCGGATGATTTCGACCGAACAGTTGGCGCGGGCGACAACCGCCGCCGACACACTGCCGAGGAGGAACCGATCCATTCCGCCCAACCCCCGCGAGCCGAGCACGATGGTGTCGGCGTGCCATCGCTCGGCCTCGGTCAGGAGGACCGTCTTGGGGTCGCCTTCGAAGACATCGCCAGTCACGGAGAGGTTCGTATCGCCGAATTCCTCGAGGGCTTCCTTTTGAATCTTCTGGGCTTCGCCGACCGCGGTTTTGCGCAGTTCGGCGACGGTTTC
>JAAFHI010000595.1 GCA_013298335.1 Actinomycetota bacterium | reverse complement strand
CTGCTTGTGGATGATGATGCCGAGGAAGTAGGTGCCGAAGGGCTTGCCGTTGTTCTTGATGAGGATTTCGAACGGTTGTCCGGCCTGGAGCGCGAACCGTCCGGCGTCGCCCGCCGGGTTCACCGGATTCCAGTCGTCGTCAACCTTCCCGCAGACCCAGAACTGCGCCTGACCGGCCTTCTGGTTGCCGCTCGCCCGCGCGCCGACCTTGTCGATGACCGTGAACGGCGCCGAGAAATAGACCGTTTCGGGATTTTCCTTCTGGACGATTTTCAGCTTGTACGAACCGGGGCGCAGGATGAACCGGTGGGTGATGTCCTGAAGGCCCTTGGGGAGATAGCGCGGGTTGAGCTGGTCCTGATATTCGTCCTTTTCGTTCGTCACGAGCACGCGGCCGGGGAAGTTCGCGGCGAGCGGCCTGTTCCACTTGATCTGGAAGTAGACGTTATATTCGGTGCCCTTGAATTCGAGTTCGACCGGGCCGCTGATCGGGTCGCCGAGAATGTAGGGAGTGCTGTTCGGCGTCGGATTGTCCTTGCCGGACCGATAGAACGTGGCGGTCGCGCCGTCGAATTGCGCCCAGGCGGTCTGCGAGAAGAACCCGACGACGGCCAGCAGGAAGACGTATTTGAAAAATCTGGACATATAAACCTCCAAAGGAATCGTTTTGTCGAAACCGGTTCATTTGAAGCGGGGCCGTCGCTGACGGTCCCCGCCCACCGTTCGATGGTTATTTGAGCTTTATGTAGCCGAGTTTGACGTCGGTGCGGTCGCCGACCTTGAAGGCCACGATGGAATCGTTGGTGACGACGTCGGTCGCCCGCAGGAAAGCCGGTTTCTCGGTCGCGTCGGGCACGAGCTGGAAGGGGCCGCCGCCGCGCGAGACGTGGAGGTGTTCGCCGTCGCTGATCTCCGCCTGACCGGCCATGAAGACCAGTTTCCCGTCGGAGGTCATCGCGGCGCTGCTGCCGAAGCCGACCATGCCGTCGGCGTTGGTCTTGCCGGTGACGAACGCGCCCGTGGCGACGGCGGGGTTCGGTTCCGCGCCGAACTGGCCGATGCTCGACCGGTATTCGAGCGCGCTCGAATCGTTGGCTTCGCGGTTGAGGAAGACGCAGTAGGTCGAACCGTTGGTCGCGAAGGGGTAGGCCCAGACCTTGGTCGTGGCGTACCACACCTTGCCCGTCGCGATGTCGAGTGCGCAGAAGTAGTTCGACCCCTGGTAATCGCCGACGTAGAAGAGTTTTCCGCCCTTGAGCTTCACCGGCGTCGAGACCGGGCCGTAATCACCGAGCTTGAAGTACTTCGGCTGGGCGTTCGGATTGTCGATGTCGTAGACGAGCACCTGCCGGTCAACCTCGAAAACAACCAGCGCCTGCCGCGTCGTCGCGTCGATGGCGATCTGGTGAACCTTGAGCCGGGTGTCGGCGACCGGCAGCTTGATCAGTTTGGGGCGGGGGCCGCTCGTGTCGATGAGCTTGATGACCGAGTTGTCGCCGACCGAGGAGTGGTCGTTGCTGGCGAGGCAGAACGGGCCGTCGGCGGCGAGGCTGCGCGCGTTGTACATTTCGCTCGACATCGACGCCAGCCGGACTTCGCTCTCGGGAATGTTCACCATCGTCTTCGTTTCGGTATCGAAGACCGAGATGTTGAAGTTTTTCGTGAGCACGATCTTCTTGCCGCAGACGACGAACTCGGCGGAGGAGAATTCATCGCCGCCGGGGATGCCGCGTCCGGTGGTGTCGCCAGGCATCATGTAATCGACGCCGGTGAAGCCCGTGCCGTAGACGATGAAGCCGTCGCCGAGCGCGATGCGCGAGCGGGGTTCGACCTTGATGCCCGTCTTGACCACGTTGAGCCGTCCGGCGGGGGCGGGTGCGGCGGCAGCGCCGGTGCTGCGCGTCGGGGCCTTGCGCTGTTGCGCGACGGCGGTCAGACCGGTGCCGGCGAGCAGCGCGGCGGTGAGACAGAGGGATTGAATACGGGCGGCGTTGAAACGAAGGGAGTTTTTCATAAAGACCTTTTCAATTCGTCGGAATGAGGTTTTTTCGACCGGCCCCGGCGGGCCGTCGCGGCTGCGTTCCGGACCGTCTCGGCGAGTCCGAAGCGCGAGCGCCTTCACTCTGGTAAGCGGCTTTCCCCGACGAAATTGATCATCGGTCCCGATTCTTTTTCTGAACTTCGCTCTGAAATTCGGGTTGCGACGAAACCTGATACGCATAAGCCTATGCAACCCGGTCACGGAACGGGTCATCCCTCGGTCGGATAGACGTGAACGCAATCGAGCCTCGTCTTTGCGATGTTTCCGAAACCGGCATCGCATTCATCCGGCGATGTGTATGATGGGTGCGTTCGTTTCGCCCGCCGCAAAATGAAATAGACGATTGAAAGGACTGTTCACTATGAAGCCCTTGTATTCATCCACGAAAAAGATTGTTTCGAGCGCCGCGCTGCTGGCCGTCGTGGGGCTGACGCTGCCCGCGCTGCCGTCCGCCGTCATCGGCCCGACGTTTGTCGGGCAGGCGCAGACGCGCTACCGCACCTATACGATTCCCTCGGGAACGCTTTTGAAGGTGCAGATCGACCGCACGATTTCATCGAAGAACACGACCGTCGGCGATACGTTCACGGCGACCGTTTTCGAAGCCTGCGTCGTCAACGGCATCACGCTCGTTCCGGTCGGATCGCAGGTCGAGGGCCGCATCACCGAGGTGACGCGCGCCGAGCGCAACAAGGCCGGCACCATCGCGGTCGAATTCAACCGCATCATCTTCGCGGGCGGCGGGTCGGTCGATATTCGCGGCGAACTGGCGAGCCTCGATCCGAAGGAAAAACGCCAGATCGACAACGAGGGCCGGGCGAGAGGGAAGTCCACCACCAAGCGCAACATCATCTTCATCGGCGGCGGCGCGGGCGTCGGCGCGGCCATCGGGGCCATCGCGGGCGGGGCGAAGGGCGCGGGCATCGGCGCGGGCGTCGGCGCGGCGGCGGGAATTCTCGGCGCGCTGCTTTCGAAAGGAAATGAAGCGGAAGTGAAGACGGGCCAGAAATTCGGTCTCGAACTCATGCAGGAAGCGCGGGTCAACGGCGCCGACATCAACGGCACGGGGTCGGGAACGACCCAGCCCGGCAACTTTCCGCCGTCCAATACCGAGCCGGGCTACAACGCCGACACCGACGAATACACCGACGGCGAAATCGTCAAGCGGGCGCAGACGGCGCTGCGTGACCAGGGTCTCTACAGCGGCTCTCTCAACGGACGGATCAACGGTCGCACCCGCAACGCGCTGCGGAGTTTTCAGCGCCAGCAGCGGCTGGAGGAAAACGGGCGCCTGGATCGTCCGACGGCGGAAGCCCTCGGCGTGCTCAACAACGGAAATAACGGAAATAACGGGAACAGCGGAAACAACGGAGACTGGGGATCGCCCAATCCCGGCGGGCAGAACACCGGCAATCCGAGCGCGGGTGGCGATTACGGGTATGACCAGAGCGCCGGCGAATACACCGACCCGACCATCATCCGCCGCGCGCAGGCCCG
>JAAFHI010000321.1 GCA_013298335.1 Actinomycetota bacterium | reverse complement strand
CCTCATTTCGAACGTATTCTCGCGCAGGCGCAGGCTGTGCCGACGCCCGAAGCCGCGCGCGACGGCATCCGTCGTTTCATCGAGGTTTTCATCACGACGCTGTATGACACGAAGGGATGCCCCGACTACTCGGCGGCGCTGATGTCGCAGGAAATGCTGCACCCGACGGGCGCGCTCAAGTCGGTCATCGAGGAATTCATTCGTCCGAAGTTCAAGGTGTTGTCGCAACTGATCCGGCAGGCGCGCCCCGATCTCACCGTGCAGCGCGAGGTGGCGATGTACTGCATGAGCATCGTGGCCCAGTGTCTGCACGTCCACTTCACCATGCCGGTCAGCATGGAACTTGCCCAGTGGGAAAAACTGACGCCCGCGCGGGTGAAATATCTGGCTGATCACGTCGCCGAATTTTCCCTGCGGGCAATTTCCAACTAAGCGAACGGGAGCGGAATGCATGATTCGCATTGCGATGAAAATGCTGATGGGGGACCGGGCGAAGTACTTCACGCTCGTCGGTGGTCTGTCGATCGTCGTCTTTCTCTTCATTCAGCAGGGATCGGTGTTCTGCGGGCTCATCGGACGGACGGCCAAGCCGGTCGAGGCCATCGGCGCGCCGATCTGGGTGGTGGATAAAAATCTTCAGGTCGTGGATGAATTCAAGGGACTGCTCGACACCGACCTCACGCGCGTTCGCAGCGTGGAAGGCGTGAAGTGGGCCGTTCCGCTCTTTATCCGGCAGGTGACGGTTCGTCTTTCGAACGGCAAGTTCCAGGCGGTCCGGCTCGTCGGTATCGACAACGCCACGATGGTTGGGCGTCCGCCGAAAATTCTGGAAGGCCGCATCGAGGACCTCAACGCGCCGGACGCGGTCATCATCGGCAAGGCCGAGATGGAGCGGCTGGGCAATCCGAAAATCGGCGACACATTTGAAATCAACGACCGCCGCGCGCGGGTGGTGGGCATTGCCGACGTGCCGCGCGACTTTCTTTCGAACCCGTATGTCTACGCCACGTTCGACCGCGCCGTGCAGTACACGCCGCGCGAACGCAAGCTGATGAACTACATCCTCGCCGCGCCCAAGGACGGCTACACGATGGCGCAGGTGCTGGCGAACATCCGCAAGACGACCGACCTCGCGGCCTATGACGAGGACGGCATGCGCTGGCTGACGATGAACTACTACATGAAGAACACGGGTATTCCGGTCAATATCGGCATCTCGCTGTTTCTCGTGTTTCTCGTCGGCATGGCGATCATCGGCCAGACGTTCTATGCCTTCGCGCTCCAGAACGAAAAATACTTCGGGGCGCTCAAGGCGATGGGTACGAGCAGCTTCACGCTGGTGAAGATGATCGTGATTCAGAGCCTCGTGGTCGGGGTCATCGGCTACGGCATCGGCGTCGGGATGGGGACGATGATCGGTTTCCTCGCCGGGCCGAACGCCAAGCTGGCGTTCTATACGCCGTATCAGCTCATCTACATCAGTTTCATCGTGACGATTCTCATCTGCCTGTTGTCGAGCATCCTGAGCATTCAACGGGTGCTTCGGCTCGAACCGGCGGTCGTCTTCCGCGGATAGGAGCAACGCATGACCGGAACGAAATCCGCGCCCGATCCATGCCGGGCGGTGACCTTGCAGAGCGTCAATAAAAGCTTCGGCGTCGGCGAGACCTTCATCAAGGTCTTGAAGGACATCACGCTCGACATAAAGTGTGGGGAACTGTTGCTGCTCGTCGGTCCGTCGGGCTGCGGCAAGACGACGCTGCTCAGCGTACTGGCCGGTATCCTCGACGTGGATGATGGCGTGGTGGACGTGTTCGGCTCGCGGCTGGATCAATTTTCGCAGTCGAAGAAAACCGACTTCCGCCGCAATTCCATCGGGTTCATCTTCCAGCAGTACAACTTGATCCCGACCCTGACCGCGACCGAAAACGTCGCCGTGCCGCTCATCGTCAACAAAAAGCCCTACGACAAGGCGCTCGTGAAGGCCCGCGAATATCTCGAACTGGTCGGCCTCGGCGACCGCGCCGACCATTTTCCTTCGCAGCTTTCCGGCGGACAGCAGCAGCGCGTCGCCATCGCGCGGGCGCTCGTGGGCGAGCCGCGCCTGATCGTGTGCGACGAGCCGACGGCGGCGCTCGACGGCGAAACAGGCAAGCTCGTGATGGAGATGTTCCGCAAGGTCGCGCTGAGTCCCGAACGGGCCATTGTCGTAGTGACGCATGACAACCGCATTTTCGGTTACGGCGACCGCATCGCCGAAATGCTCGACGGTCGCATCATCGACGTTCGCGAGAACCCGGAACACCTTTGAAGAAAGGATGAAGGATGAAGGATGAAAAAGAAGATACAAACCCGAAAATCTTTCCCTTACTCCTGACCCCTTCTTCTTCCCCGATACCTGAAACCCGACACCCGACACCTTTGAAGAAAGGATGAAGGATGAGGGATGAAAAAGAAGACACAAGCCTGAAAATCCTTACCTAATTCCTGATCCCTGATTCCTGACCCCTGACCCCTCATTCCCGACACCTTTTATGAAGAAATTCGTTACCTTCCTCCTTCCCGTCATTGGCCTTGTCTTTGCGATCTATTTCGTCGTCACTTCGGCGCGCAAGCCGCTGGCGGCACCGCCCATGTCGGAGCCGGCGCAGAGTTCGTTCGAAAAGCGGATCGCGGGATCGGGTCTCGTCGAGGCGGCGGCCCGCAACGTCAATGTCGCGCCGCCGATTCCAGGACAGGTCGTCCAGATTCTCGTCAAGGAAAACGACATCGTGTCACGCGGTTCGAAGCTCTACCAGATTGACGACCGCGAGCAGCGGGCGAAACTGGCGAGCGCAGACGCCAACATCGCGCGCGCCGACGCGGCGGTGGGGACAGCCCGGGCGGACATCCAGAATCTTCAGGAAGCGATCAAGAGCGCGCAGGCCAATACCCAGAGCGCGCGGGCGAACGTCGAAACGCAGCAGGCGCTCGTGATGGACGCCGAGCAGATTCTTGACCGGAACGAAAAGCTTTTGAAGAACGGGGACGTTGCCGACCGTACGGTGGTGTCGAGCCGCGCGGCGCGCGATGCGGCGCGGTCACGACTGGAGCAGGCGAAGGCTCAGGTCTCGCAGTCGCAATCGCAGATCTCGCAGGCTGAAGCGCAGTTCAAGAGCGCCCAGGCCCGGTTGCGTGAGGCCGAAGCGAATCTCGGCGTTCTCCGGGCGCAGCGCAACGAACTCGCGGTCACGCTCGACCGGCTGACGGTGGTGGCGCCGCAGGACGGCAAGGTGCTGCAAATCAACATCCGGGTCGGAGAGTTTGTTGCCTCGACGCCCGCCCAGCCGCCAATTCTGCTTGGCGAAACCGATTATCTTCAGGTCCGGGTGGACGTGGATGAAATCAACGCCTCGCGGGTCAAGCCGAACAGCCCGGCAATGGCGAGCCTGAAGGGGGATTCGACCAAAAAGATCGACCTCGAATTCGTCCGCATCGATCCCTACATCCTGCCGAAACGGAGTCTGACGGGCGACAATACCGAGCGCGTCGATGTCCGGGTCTTGCAGGTGATCTATCGTTTCAAACCGCCGCAATTTTCGGTCTATGTCGGCCAGCAGATGGATGTTTTCATCGACGCCAAATAGCTGATTATGGTCGGGTGGGTATGCAACTCCGGCGCGGTTTGGGTAGGATGGCCCATCCGCGCCGAAGACCCCTCCGCAGCCGCCGTTCAGCTCATGCCACAGTTACCGCTTCTCGCACCCGCTTCATTCGAGACGTTCTGGAAATGGTTCATCGAAAACGAAGAGGTTCTTTTCGATTTCGAGCAGGACCAGGAAACCGTTTTCCAGGCCCTTGCGGATGCGCTCCATCTGGTGAATGAACAACTGACCTTCGAATTCGGTCGCCAGGAGGATGGTCGCCGCGAGTTCGTCATCAGCGCCGACGGCAACCGCGAGTCGTTCCCGCTCGTGGTGGGACTGGCCGATGCCGCGCCAAAACTGAAACGCTGGCGCGTGACGAAATTCCGGCCCCGCCGCTCGCTCGATTTCGACCTCACGTTCGACAACGAACGGCTTTCCCCGCGTGATCTCCTCTTTTCCATCGAGCCGGACAACGGACTGGCCGGACTGACGCTGTTCATGCGCGGCCTGAACGAGCGCAATCACCGGACCTACCTCGGCGTCGCCTTTCTGTTTCTCGACCACGCGCTCGGCGAATACGACGTCGAAACGAAGGTCGGCTACATCGACGTTCAGCCGATGGAGGCCGAATCCAACCTGCCGAAGCATGCCTTCACCGAAATCCCCGTGGTCTTCGACCGCTTCATGGCGCGCTATTCCAATTAGGAGCAGCCAGTGGTCAGCAGTCAGTGGCCAGCAGTCAGCTTTTGGAATTCGTTCTTGACGGCGTTGGCTCGAAAAAAGAGTCTGTTCCCCTGACCCCTATTACCCATAGCCTCCCTTCGGTCCGGCTATGGGCTATCATCTGACCACTGACCACTGACCACTAACCACTAACCACTGACCACTGACCACTGACTGCTGGCTACTGACTACTGATGAATGTTTCCGATCTCCATTTCGACCTGCCCGAAGCCCAGATTGCGCAGGAGCCGAGCCAGCGCCGCGACCACTCGCGCATGCTCGTACTTGACCGCGCGACCGGTGATTTTCAGGACCGCCACTTTTACGACATTCCCGAGTTTCTGCGGGCGGGCGATGTCGTCGTGGTCAACAATACACGGGTTTTTCCGGCGCGCCTGCTCGGTACGCGCGAGGGCTTTACCGGCGTGATTGAAGCCTTTCTGGTCAGTGAACTCGCACCGCGCCGGTGGGTGGCGCTGGTGAAGCCGGGGAAGCGCATCCGCGTCGGCGAGCGGCTTGTGTTCGGCGATGGGAAATTGCTGGCGACGGTCACGGACCGCACCGAGGACGGGCGGCGGATTCTCGACTTCGAATGCGAGGGGGAGTTCTTCGATGTTCTCGAAGAAATTGGCCGCACGCCGTTGCCGCCCTACATCCGGCGCGACGACGCGAGCACCCTGCGGCTTGACCGCGAGACGTATCAAACGGTGTACGCAAAGGATCGCGGCTCGATTGCCGCGCCGACCGCGGGGCTGCACTACACGCCGGAAATACTTGGCCGCTTGAAGGCCCAGGGAGTGGAAGTCGCGGAACTGACGCTGCATGTCGGCTACGGGACGTTTCAGCCGATCCGGGTCGAAGACCTTTCCGAGCATACGG
>JAAFHI010000642.1 GCA_013298335.1 Actinomycetota bacterium | reverse complement strand
TTTCATCCCCGTGCGCAAGGCCGCAGCGCAAAACACGCCCAAGCCGACGACCAAACCGGCTGACCAGCAGGACACCCAGGTCAAGGGCGGGCAGGTGACCCTCGTCACCGTTCCGGTCATCGTCACCGACCAGGACGACCGGTTCATCAACAAGCTGACCGAAAACGACTTCGAGATTTACGAGGACAAGGTCCGCCAGAAAATCGAGTCGTTCCGCGATGAAACCGGGCTGCCGCTGTTCGTCGCCGTGCTGATGGACACCAGTTCGAGCGTCAAGCCGAAGCTCAAGTTCCAGAAGGAAGCTACGATTTCGTTCCTTCAGACGATCATTCGGCGGCGCAAGGATCAGGCGCTGTTCGTCACGTTCGATTCGACCGTGCAGCTTCGGCAGGATTTCACCGACGACACGGAACTGCTGACCAAGGCCATCGCGCCGGTGAAAGCGAGCGGGACGACGTCGCTGTTCGACGCGGTCTATCGGGTGTGCGAAGAGAAAATGTACAACGTGCAGACCCCCCGCAAGGTCATCATCATCATTTCCGACGGGGCCGACACCTCCAGCCAGAAGACCATCGACGACGCCATCGAGATCGCCCAGCGGAACGAAGTGCTGATTTTCGGCATCAGCACCAAGAACGCCGGGTTTTTCGGGACCGGCGCGGGCACCGTCGATAATGAACAGGACGAGGAACTCCAGAAGTTGTGCCGCCGTACGGGAGGTGACGTCGCTTTTCCGCAGAAAGTCATTGACCTCGAACGCGCTTTCCAGCGCATCGACAACTTCGCGCGAAAGTACTACCTGATTTCCTACGAACCCGACGACACCAAGAAACCGGGTTTCCGGAAAATCGAGGTCAAAATGCCGAACCGGAAGGGCATCAAGATCAAGGCGCGCGACGGATACACGGTCCGCAAGGGCGTCGAATGAGTTCCGGTCAACGGGTCGCGTCGTCCTCCGGTCGGGTCCGATTTCCGAAACTTTGAAGCGATGTTCATCGTACGCGCGCGATCCTTAATATATGTGGCTGAACGGTGGCCGCGTTTTTCCCTGGCGGGGAGGCATTATGAAACTGATTCCGGCGAAACTCAGGGGCGCGGCCACCGGGCTGGTGACCGTCGTTCTTTTCGCGGTGCTGGCGCTGGCGGGGTTTGCCCCGACCGCCGACGCCCAGAGCGGTCGGAAGCAGCCGACGCCACCCCGGCAGTACGACAAGCCGAAGCCGAAGCCAGCCGATCCGACCACTCCCACCGGTACTCCTCCCGCCGACGGGCAGGGTGAAAAGCCGAAACCGAAGGAAGACCCGCCCGCCGACGGGCAGGACGGCGACATCAGGATCGAAACCCAGTTGGTGAGCGTTCCCTTTACCGCGACCGACAAACGCAACCGCTACATCAACGACCTTGCCCAGCCGAACGTCCAGATTTTCGAGGACGGCAAACCGCAGGAAATCTTTTCCTTCGTCCGGGAAAGCGACCAGCCGCTCACCTTCGCGGTGCTGTTCGACATCAGCGGCAGCCAGCAATACAGCATTCCCCAGCAACGCGAGGCGGCGAACATCTTTCTTCAGCGGATTTTGCGTCCCGCCAAGGACCTGGCCGCCATCGTCACGTTCCGGCGCGACATCGAGGTTCGTCAGAAACTCACCAGCAACCTGAACTCACTGGAGCGCGCCCTCAATGACATTCGCTTTCAGGAAAATTCGGGGGCCGGAGTGGGTGGCACGCCCCCCGTCGTCGCTGATCCCTCCATCAACGGCACCAGCCTCTATGACGCGGTGTATGTCACGGCGGATGAAATGCTTTCCCGCGAGGCCGGGCGACGGGTCATCATCGTTCTGACCGACGGTGAGGACACGACCAGTCAGTACAAACGCGATCAGGCTTCCGACATGGCCCTTCGGACCGAAGCCCAGGTCTATGTCATCGGCATTCCCGGCGGAGCGCCCAACGGGTACGGGGGATACAGCTACGGGGGCGTCAACCGCGGCGACATGGAGAAAATGGCCGAGGCCACCGGCGGGCGCGCTTTTTTTCCTCACAACGAATCCGATTACGTCGCGGCGTTCCGGCAGATCGAGGAAGACCTGCGCCAGCAGTACATCGTTTCCTATTCGCCCGAAAATCCGGCCCGCGACGGCAAATTCCGCTCGATCAGCATCAAAATCAACCGGCCCGACGCCAAGGACCTCCGCGTCCTGACCCGAAAGGGCTACTACGCCAAGTAATTCAATTGAGAATTGACAGTGGACAATTGACAATTCAAAGCCGGAGATAATTTTTACTGTCCACTGTCCACTGTCCACTGTCCACTGTCCACTGTCCACTGTCCACTGTCCACTTCCTTCAGTGTCGCCCGGTTAAAGAAGTGTCCCAGCCGGGCCGGACCATCACGCTCCGCGCGGTTACCGTCGCGACACTTCGGCTGGGTATCGCCGACATTCTTCGAAAGGTTCGGCCACTCAGCCACCGTTCGTTATGCTCTGGGCCTTCAAAACCGTCCTGCACGCGCTGTTCCGGATTTTCTTCACCCTTGAATACAACGGCGTCGAAAACGTACCCCGCGATGGCGCGGTCGTCATTGCCGGAAATCATCCAAGCTACCTCGATCCGGTGCTGGTTTCGCTGCCGGTGCGTCGGAAAATCCGGTTCATCGCCTGGGACCGGCTCTTCAGGATTCCGCTGATCGGGCCAATCATCTCGTTTTTCGGGGCGTTTCCGGTGGACATCACCCGGCGCGACAACCGGGCCTTCGAGCAGGCGATGGAAATCCTCGAAAAGGGCGAACCGCTGGGCATTTTTCCCGAAGCCGGACGTTCGAAGCAGGGAAGAATGAACGAGATGCTGAAAACCGGCGCGGCGCGGTTCGCCATCCGCAACCGGTGCCCGCTCGTGCCGGTGACGATTGCCGGGGCATACGATGCGTGGCCGGCGTCGCGGCTGATTCCTTTTCCGCGAAAAATCACGGTGAAGTACCACACGCCGATCGTTTTTTCCGAGGCCGAATACGAAGCGCGGCGGGACGACCCGGAATTCGCCGTCGAAATCACCGAACGACTCCGCAAGAGAATCGAACAGCGGCTCGTTCCCGCCCTGAAAGTCTCCGAACGTCGCCAGGAACTGTTTCACCAGCCGGCGTGGCACGTCCGGGTTTTTGAAACCGTGCCGTTCGGGCTGTTGATCCTCGCCCTGTTTTCAACTGTGCCGAAATTGTGGCTGGTCCTGCCGCCGGTGCTGTTCGGGTTGTACTTGCTGGCCGACCTCTGGCTGATTCCACAAAACCGTGTCACCAAGGCTCTGCGCGATCTGGCGACGCCCCTGCTGTTCGCC
>JAAFHI010000559.1 GCA_013298335.1 Actinomycetota bacterium | reverse complement strand
CGTCGTGACGGCCTGAAACGATCCGTCGCGCCGGTCCATCCGGTCGAGTCCCGCCCCGGTGCAGATCCAGAACGTGCCGTCGTGGTCCTCCAGAAAGGAATGAACCGCGTTGTTGCTCAGACTTTTCGGATTGTCCGGATCGTTCCGGTACCGCGTTGCCCGACCGGTGGCCCGATCAAGCCGGCACATGCCCCGATTCGCCGTTCCGACCCAGAACCCGCCGTCCCGGTCCTCGAAAACGCTGTACACTTCATTGCTCGGCAGGGATGCGGGATTGTCCGGATCGAACCGGAAATGCGTGAAACCATTGGTGTTCGGGTCGAAGCGCTCCAGTCCGGCGCCCATCGTACAGACCCAGAGCGTACCGGCGCGATCCTCGTAAATCTGACGAATCCGGTTGCTCCCGAGGCTGTCGGGACGGGCGTCATCGTGCTGAAAACGGGTGAAGCCGCCGGTTTTCGGGTCGTGGCGATGGAGTCCGCCGCCCTCGGTCCCGACCCAGATCGCGCCGGCCCGGTCGCGAAAAACCCGCCGGACAAGATTGCTGGCAAGGCTGCGCGGGTCGTCGGGGGCGTTGGTCAGGTAGGAAAACGTCGTCGTCCGGCGGTCGAGAATGGCGATTCCGCCGTTCGTTCCGACCCACAACCGCCCATCCGGGGCTTCGCAAAAGGACCAGACGCGCTCATTCGCCAGTCCGACCCCGGTTTTGCCGAGGTGAAATGACGTGAAGCGGCGGAGCGTCCGCCCGAACGAGTTGATGCCCTGACCGGAGGCAATCCAGATGACGCCTTCCCGGTCCTCGAAAATCTGGCGGAAACTGTCGGTTTCCAGCCCGTTCGGGTCGGTGGGGTCATTTCGCAGGGTCGTAAATTTGCCGGTCGCCCGGTCGAGCAGGTTCAAACCGGCGTCACCGGTGCTGATCCAGAGCCTATTTCGGCTGTCCTCGAAAATGTTCCAGACCTGAATGCCGCTGATGTTTCCCGGCGTGCGCGGGTCGGGACGATAGCGGGTGAACGTCCCGGTGGCGCGGTCGAAACGGTTGAGACCCGCGCCCGCGATGCCGCCGACCCAGAGCGTGCCCCCGCGGTCCACGCACAGCGAAACGACGGCGTTTCCGGCGAGCGTCCGGGGATCGTCCGGCGCGTGGCGGTAGGCGACGATGGCGCCGGTTTCAGGATTGAGCCGGTTCAAACCGCCATCGGTCCCGACCCAGATGGTTCCGTCGGGATCTTCCCGAATCGAACTGATCTGCTTTCCCGCCAATCCGTTCGCGGCACCCGTTCCGGAAGGGAAGAACCGGAGGATGGCCCCGGTGGCGGGCTCGATGCGGGTCAGACCGCCGTTGCCGCCGATCCAGAGTTTGCCGGACGTGTCCTCGAAAAGTGCCCCCGCCGGATTCCCGGTTGGCGCGGCAATGTGCGTCGGGAGCGTTTCATAGCGGATGAACCGCCCGAATTCCGCGTCGTAGCGGTCCACGCCGCGCGCGGTGGCAATCCACACGCGCCCGGCCCGGTCGGTCAAAAGGGCCCGGATGTCGTTGTGACTGATGGAGTTGGGGTCGTTCGGATCATGTTTGTAGATTTTGAAGCCGTAGCCGTCGTACCGATTGAGCCCGTCAATCGTGCCGAACCAGAGATACCCGGTGCGGTCCTGGGCAATACACGACACGTTGTCGTGGGAAAGTCCCGCGCCGATATCCACCAGTTCAAACTCGAAACGTTCCGCGCACCCGCCCCGTCCGCCGAGGAGCGGCCAAAGAAGGAGCAGTAGCAGGAGTTGAAGGGTCGGACGGCTGGCAAGTCGCATGCGGGGAAATCTCGCCGCGAGGGAAGACCATCGCGTTGGCATTTGTGGAATGACGAAGTATGGTGTGAAAGTAAGCGCATTCCACCATACTCTCCGTTCCATCGACAATGACGACCAAGACCAAGACCCCGCCGGCTTCCGCCGTGCAACCCGCTGAAAAAGCTCCGAAAAAGGCCGCGCACCCGACACATCCGTCCGCCGCCGCTCCCAAACCCGCCTCGATCAAGGATGCCCTCCCGGTTTTTCCCTTCACCGCGATTCTGGGTCAGGAAGAAATGAAGCGGGCATTGCTTCTGAACGCCATCAATCCGAACATTCGCGGAATTCTGGTACTCGGACACCGGGGGACGGCCAAATCGACCTCCGTGCGCGCCCTCGCCGATGTTCTGCCGCGCATCGAGATGGTGCAGGATTGCCCGTACCATTGCCCCCCTGAAAAGGCCGCCGGACTCTGCGATGTCTGCCGCAATGCCGATCCCAAGGCGAAACTGCCGAAAGTCGTCGGGAAAGTGCCGGTCACCGACCTTCCGCTCGGCGCGACCGAAGACCGCGTCTGCGGCACGCTCGATATCGAACGCGCTCTTGCCCACGGTCAGAAAGCCTTCGAACCGGGGCTGCTCGCCAAGGCCAATCGCGGCTTTCTCTATATTGACGAAGTGAATCTGCTTGAAGACCACCTCGTGGACCTGCTCCTCGACTCGGCGGCGGGCGGCGTCAACGTGGTCGAACGCGAGGGAATTTCCATCGTCCACCCGGCAAAATTCACCCTCATCGGCTCGGGAAACCCGGAAGAAGGCGAACTCCGGCCCCAGTTGCTGGACCGGTTCGGTCTGATGGCTGAAATTCGGACCATCGGCGACGTGGATACCCGCGTCGACATCATCAAGCGCCGGACCGAGTTCGAACGCGACCCGGTAGGCTTCTGCAAACGGTTTGAAACCGAGCAGGAAACGCTTCGGGCCCGGCTGGTTTCCGCCCGCGCCAACCTCGACACCGTCGAAGTCACGGATGAAATCCTGCACAAGATCGCCGAACTCTGCGTCGCGCTCGAAGTTGACGGCCACCGCGGGGAACTGACCCTGCTCAACGCCGCCCTCGCCAACGCCGCCTTTGAAGGTCGCGCTGCCGTGACTGACGAAGACATCAAGACCGTCGCGGTGCTTTCGCTGCGTCACCGGCTGCGGAAGGACCCGCTCGACCGGACCGACGGCGGCGACAAAATCCGCTGGGGCATGGAAAAGGTGTTCGGAGCCTGAAGAAAAAGGGATCAGGGATCAGGGGTCGGGGATCAGGAATCAGGAAAGTCACCTGTTCCGGTTTTCGGCCCTCGATTTTTTGGGGCGATTCTGAACCGCTCCATTGACACGCGAATCAGGAGTAACCTTCAGGGTGAAAAGGGAATCAGGGGCGGAGTCCAGAAACAGGTATGAAACCTGATCCCTGATTCCTGACCCCTGATCCCTTTTTCTTCGACCCCTGATCCCTTCTTTACGTGGTTACCGTGACCGGAACGCCGTTCAGCACCGCGTTTCCGCTCAGGACGTCGAGAAATTGCTCGTCGGTGACGTCGTTGACGCTGACGCCCGCATGCTGGCTGGCGATGTCGAGCTGGACGCCGGGCCGGTTGTGGCCCCAGCCGTGCGGCAGACTCACCACGCCGGGCATCATTTCATCCGAAATTTCCACCACGGCTTCCACCGTGCCCACGCGCGAGGCCAGTTTGACGGTCTGTCCGTCGGCGATTTTGCGTTTCGCGGCGTCGGTCGGATGAATCAGCAGGGTACAGCGCGATTTTCCCTTCACCAGCCGTTCGCTGTTGTGCATCCACGAGTTGTTGCTGCGGAGATGACGGCGTCCGATGAGCAACAGGCCGTCGCCGTTCTTCGCGGGCGGCTTGGC
>JAAFHI010000338.1 GCA_013298335.1 Actinomycetota bacterium | reverse complement strand
GCCATCTCGAACTGACGGACGATGTTGAGGGCCTCCCAGATGGCGACTTCACTCTCCGGCGCTTCCGACAGCCGCTGCACCGCCCGCGAAATGTCGTTCTGCCGCCACGCCTGATAGTAGGCACCGAGACCGGAGAGTGCCCCTTCGAGATCGTCGGGAACACAGATTTCGACTTTTTCCCGCGCCGGGGCCACCAGATGGCCGATCCACTGAGCGGTCTCGGGTGAAAGCGACTCGACGTAGCCATCGGGCGTCACCGGCGAAGTGAGCGGCAGGAACCAGTCCCACAACTGCCACGGGGCCGGGCCGGTCGGGGTCGGCACGTCGCTGACCGTCCCGTTGCGGAACACGAACCGCCCTTCCACCAGATACTTGCGGCGAAATACCTCCGCCGCCTTCAATTCCAGTTCCTCAAGCGTGGCCCGGACCTCGTCATCCACCCCGCCGCCGAACAGCAGCGGGTCGGCCACGCAGGCCAGCCGCTTGAGCGTCCAGAGATCGTCGGATTCAAGCGCACCGGGCAGCCAGTTCACGAACGACTCGCCTTCCCGCATGCCTTCGATATCGAAGTCGGCATGCCCCGCCCGGCGGGGAAAATGCAGCCGCGTCAGGTATTCATGGCCGTTGCGGCTGGCCGAATCGGACTGCGCGGGCTGCCAGACGAACCCGGTCGCGTCATGCATGGTCACATGCCAGAGATGCGTGAAACAGATGCTCCAGAGTTTGTCGCCGGATGAACCGAACCCGATCGGGAAATCCTCGTAGAGCAGACTCCCCGCCGCCGCGAGCGCGACGTTGATGCGGGGGTCGTTGTCGGGGATGGAGCGGGCCTGCGCGTCGATGACGTTCGTCACCGCGTCCGTCTGCTGGAGCGCGAAACGGAATTCCCGATTCGCCGGGTCGGTGCCGGTGACGATGACGCCCTTGGCCAGACTCTTGATCTGCTGCAACAGCGCGCCGGACAGCGCGTAAGTCTGCTTGTTGCCGTAGAGATCGTAAAAAAGGATGCTGTTGGTCAAATCCCGGACGGTGGCCGGAATCCCCGCCAGCGAATGCATCAGCATCGCCTTGAGCAGCATTCGCGTATGCAGCCGCTGCCCCTGACTGACCTTCGTCAGCACCACCTCGACCGCCTGATCGTAGGATTCGAAGGCATAGGCCAGTTGCGGAGCCGCCCGCAGGGTCGGTTCGAGGAAATCCAGCATTTCATCGACCGTGAACAGGCTTTCCGACGGACGGTTCCGAATCCGGTCCGCCACCTTGACCGCAAATCCGGGAAAGGAGAATCCGCTCAGGTACTGCCGCAGCCGCGACCCGACTTCCCAGACCGCCGGATGCAGCGGATACAGATTGATCAGTTTCTGTTCGTCGAGCCGCAAATCCGGCAGCTTGACGAGCAACTGTTCCCGGACGCCCGCGATGCCATGCCGCTGGCGGGCATTTTTGGACAGCAGATGCGCCCCGATCAGCGCCGGAATCGCATCCCCGTTCAGATATTCGAGGGAAAAGGCATTCAATAGCGACCCGACCTGCTCGGAGGAAAGAAATCGCCCGGAATTCGGGTCCAGCGTCGTGTCCGATGACGTCACCAGGATCGCCAGCGGCAACGATCTGGAAGCCTCGCTCAACACCCGGAGCAGTTCCACGATAATGGTGGAATTCCGCCCCGGATTGCTTCGGAACCAGTCATCGAAACAATCGAACACCAGCAGAACCGTCACGTCCGGCGGAATCCCCTGAAATGCCTGGGTAATCGACTCCACGGAGCCCGTCCGGTTGCTCTCTGACCGCCCGGAAGGAGAAAGCGCGTATTCGACATACCGCCCGAGAAAATCGAGCACCGGCTGGGTCGGATCGGACGAATGAATCTCCGTCCCGCTGATTTCCACATTCAAAAAACGCCGTCCGACCAGCGCCGCCTGAATGTCGCGCAGCCGTTTCGACCCCTCCGTCAACGGCGTTTCACAATTGCGGGTCAGCGAAAGCAGCAATCTGGCTAAAAAGGACTTCCCGCTCCCCGGCGGTCCGACAAGCATCGTCGCCCGATGACCGGACGGACTCGGTGTTAAAACCCGTTCGACCAAACGCTGCAAAACGTCGCCGAAATCATAGGTGAGGAGTGCCTCTCTGGGCATTCTGGATTCCCACCCCGCCTCGGAGAAATCAATGGGCGAAAACTCCGCGACGGTCAGGCAATCCCGTATTTTCTGGGTCATAAAAATGAGTACAGAAACCGATAAAACTTGATTTGGAGATCCAAGCGGAAAAACGTTGCAAAGGTCACGTTTCGAATATCATACACCCATTCGGAACGCGAATGAACCAGTGAAAATCACTCTCTCCGATGGACTTTCAGGCCCGCCTGGTCGGTCGGATTGATGATGATTTTTTCAATGCACACATGAGCCGGACGTCCGGTCATAAAGACGATACATTCGGCAATATCCTCCGCCGTCAGGGGCGTCATTCCGCGGTACACGGATTTTGCCCGGTCCGCGTCGCCCTTGAAGCGCACCCGGCTGAATTCCGTCTCCACCATTCCGGGATCGATTGACCCCACCCGGATGTTTTTTCCGAGTGTCTCCTGACGCAGCGCCTCGGTAATCGCCCGCAGCGCATGCTTGGTCGCGCAATACACGCCGCCGCCTTCGTAGGCGATGTGTCCGGCCAGGGATCCCAGACTCACGACGTCGCCACCTTCCGGCTGGGTCAGCATCACCCGAACCACCGCCCGCACGACCCGCAGGGCCCCGACCACGTTGGTTTCGATCATTCTCGCCCAGTCGTCATCCAGGCCGTCGGCCAGTTTGTCCATTCCGACCGCCAATCCGGCGTTGTTGATCAGAATGTCGATGCGTCCGAAGCGTTCGACCGTCGCCCCGACAAACGCCTCGACGCTCGCGCCGTCCCGCACGTCGAGCGTCCGGGTTTCAACCTCGACACCGAATTTTTCACGGATTTCCGCGGCGGTTTCCGCCAGCGGTTCGGGACGCCGCGCGCCGAGCATCAAGCGGGCGCCCGCTTCGGCGTAGGCAAGGGCGCAGGCTCGGCCAATGCCGTTACTACCGCCGGTGATGAGGACCACCTTGTTTTTCAAACGGGAAAACATGTGCAACCACCAATCATTGAAAAGGGATCAGGAATTAGGGGTCCGGGATCAGGTCAGGCACGGAAAATTCCCACTGATCCCTGATGCCCGTCCCCTGATCCCTTTTCCGTTCATCCTTTGGCCCGGGCCACGGCGGTTTTCCACTGCTCGTACCCTTTGGCCCGCCACGTTTCGTCGGAAGTCGGCTCGAATACGCGGTCGCGTTTCCAGAGGTTCCGCAACTCGGCGAGATCCGACCAGTACCCCACGCCCAGGCCCGCCAGATAGGCCGCGCCCGCCGCGGTCGTCTCGGTCACGGTCGGTCGGACCACCGGCACGCCCAGAACATCCGCCTGAAAGGCCATGAGAAAGTCGTTGGCCGCCGCGCCGCCGTCCACCCGCAATTCCCTGAGCGCAAAAACGCCCGAAAAAGCGTCATTCGCATCCCCAATCATCGCTTCCACGATATCGCGGGTCTGAAAGGCAATGGCTTCGAGGGCGGCCCGAACCAGATGTGAACGGGTCGTGCCGCGCGTCAATCCGGTGATGATGCCCCGGGCATGGGGGTCCCAGTAGGGCGCGCCAAGGCCGACGAACGCCGGGACGAACGACACGCCGCCCGTATCCGGGACCGATTTCGCCAGCGCCTCGGTCTCGGCGGCATCTCCGATAAGCTGAAGTCCGTCGCGCAACCACTGAATCGCCGCTCCCGCAATAAAAACGCTTCCTTCAAGGGCAAATTCGACCGGGGCGTCGCCAAGTTTCCACGCCACGGTCGTGAGCAGCGAATTTCTCGACTCGCAGGCCTTTTCGCCCGTATGAACCAGCAGAAAACACCCGGTGCCGTAGGTATTTTTGGCCATTCCGGGTTGCGAACACATCTGACCGAACAGCGCCGCCTGCTGATCTCCCGCGATTCCCGCAATCGGGATGGCCCCGCCGAACAAATCCGGGTCGGTTTCGCCAATCACCCCGCTCGACGGCACAATCTCCGGCATCATCGCCCGCGGCACGGAAAAGGTCGAAAGCAGGTCGTCGTCCCACGCGCTTCGGCGGATATCGCAGAGCATCGTCCGGGAAGCATTCGAAACGTCGGTGGCATGGACCTTTCCCCCGGTCAGGTTCCATAAAAGCCACGCATCCACGGTTCCAAAAGCAAGATCGCCGGCTTCGGCGGCCTCGCGGGCCCCCGCCACCTGTTCGAGCAGCCATTCGATCTTGCTGGCGGAAAAATAGGCATCCACCACCAGCCCGGTTTTCTGCTGAATCTCGGCCCCGAGCAATGAACTCCGGATTCCGTCACACCGGTCAGCCGTCCGGCGGCACTGCCAGACGATGGCGTTGTGAATCGGACGCCCCGTCCGGCGGTTCCACACCACCGTGGTTTCGCGCTGGTTGGTAATTCCAATGGCCGCAATGTCTTCCGGGCCGATTCCCACCGTCGCCAGAGCATCCCGAACCGCGCCAAGCTGGGAATTCCAGATATCCTCGGGGCGATGCTCCACCCATCCCGGATGCGGGAACAACTGTTCGAAAGGCCGTTGGCCGACTCCGGCGACTTTTCCCTCGCGGTCAAATACAATGGCCCGCGAACTGGTCGTCCCCTGATCCAGCGCCAGAAGGTATTTCATAGACTTTTCAAGGCAGAGATTTCTGAAATTCGAGCGGAAAATCCTTCTAACGTATTTTTTTTAACCTGTCCAATCCGGTTGGAAGCAAGTCCCGGTTCACGACGCAATCACCGCCCCGGCTGGCGCAAACCGGGTCAAAATCACCCGAACTTACAATCCAGCGGGAGGAACGCCACCATGCCGAACCACTGCCCCACCTGCGGCGGCGATTTCGCCGAAAATCTGAAACAGTGCCCGGTTGACGGCACGCTCCTCCAGGAAGAGCCGCCCCTGCTGCCGCGGACGCCGCTCCCCCCGCCCTACATCATCGCCGCCCCGGCGTACGGCGGGCCGCCCATCCGCCGGGACGGCGAACAAACGTC
>JAAFHI010000789.1 GCA_013298335.1 Actinomycetota bacterium | reverse complement strand
AACTCCTTTGACGACGTGTTTTGAAGTGTTCCCCACGTCGTTCAACAGGAAATCCGGCGTATGATTTCAATGCAGCCGGGCGAATCAAATCGACCGAATCGCGTCCAAAACCGGAAAGCCCGTCGGGGTGACGTTCAATCACCAGGACGCCCGGATCACCTCAAACTGCATTGTCCCGGTACAGTCAGGCGGACAGTCGTACTGATTTCGACGTCCGCGCCCCGCCACCATCGTGCGTGCCGGAATCCC
Organism: Actinomycetota bacterium; assembly: GCA_013298335.1. Lineage (GTDB taxonomy): Bacteria > Acidobacteriota > Blastocatellia > Chloracidobacteriales > Chloracidobacteriaceae > JAAFHI01. The sequence goes on along the minus strand of JAAFHI010000789.1, from coordinate 2,541 downwards.
CAACTCCTTTCAATCGTTGCTTCTGGAATGAACCGGGCCGGATTCGGGCAAGTGGCACGCGGCTTGCACCCGGTAGGTTCGGGTATGAACCGGGCAACTGCCCGCCCCAACCGAAACCGACCAGGGCTGGAGATGCCCGGATCGGGGCGGCGACCACCGGGTCTCGCCGTTACGAAATTCGGAAAAGAGATTTCAGAATGTTGTAAGGCTTCAGTGGTTTCATCATTGGGGTCATGGTCGCCGTCGCCGGTTTTCCTGAGTTCGTCCGCCTTGCAAAACTGTCTTTTGGCTCAGGACATCCCGGCGTCGGCAGTCCGTTCATTCAATCCGTCTTATTCAATGTGTCCTACTTAATCTGTCTGGGTGATCCGCAATGTTGAAGTCCATTCGAATGTCGTTTGTCCTCGGAATCGCGCTTCTCGCGGTCGGCTGTTCGGCCCAGGAAGTCGATGACCCGACCCTGGCCGCGGCGGTCAAAGGAAAACTGGCGATGAACGCCGAAACGAGCGCCGCCACCATCGGCGTCGTGTCCGACAAGGGCGTCGTCACCCTCAGCGGCACCGTGCCATCGGCGACCGAGCGGACCCGCGCCGAGGAAGTCGCGACCAAAACCGTCGGCGTCAAAAGCGTCATCAACGGCATTCTCGTCACACCCCCGCCCGCTGAACCCAAACCCGCCGCGGGCGAAACGACCTCCACCTGGAAGGACCGCGACGACCCGTTCTATCCCAAAGGTGAAAAGACCCGGCAGACGGCTGAAAAAGCCGAAAACGCCATTTCCGACACCGCGATCATCACGACCATCCGGACCTACCTTCTGACCACCGGCATCGACGCCGCGGAAATTGACGTCACCAACGGCACAGTGGTTCTCAAAGGTGAAGTCCGGACCGCCCGGAACCGCTCGGAAGCGGAGACGTTCGCGAAGCATGTGGACGGCGTCAAAAGCGTTCAAAACCTGCTGACCGTGAAAAAGTCAGCCGAATGATGCCGGGACCTGACCCGGAACGGTTTCATCCCCCCTCAAGAAAAAAGGAGCCTCGCCATGGCCGAACAAGCCGTCGGAATGACCCCCGCAATGCCCCCCGCCCGGACCGTTTCCGGGCTGTTCATGAGTCGCGAACTGGCCGAAAAAGCCATCGACGCCATCGAACGCCTCGGGTACGACCGCAAACACTTCAATGTCATGATGTCGCGTGAAACCCACGACCGCGATTTCAACCGCGACCGCCTGGAAACCGAACTCGGAAACAAGGCCCTCGAAGGCGCGGGCGTCGGCGGCGCGGTCGGCGGCACCCTCGGGGCCATGCTCGCCGCGCTGGCCGCCGTCGGGACCACCCTCGCCCTGCCGGGGCTGGGACTCATCATCGCCGGACCGATCGTCGCCGGGCTGGCCGGCGCGGGCGCGGGCGGATTCACCGGCGGCCTGATCGGGGCGCTCGTCGGAGCCGGGATTCCCGAGGAACGGGTCAAGGAATACGACGAGGGGTTGCGCGGCGGCGGAATCCTGATCAGCGTCGTCCCGAATTCGAACCTCGACGGCGAACGCATCGCCGGGGCCTGGACGCTGCTCGGCGGCATCAACGTTCACACCTGAAGTCCAACGCGGGATGGATTTTTTGTAACTGTTCAGAGTCTCCCGCTTTAGCGGGAAAAAAGCGCCGAAGCCGGATAATTCCCGAGGGGAAACAGGTTTCATTCGCAATTTTTCGCAAAAGAACGCGGTAAAATTGTCAATTTTCATAAGTTTTCCCCGCTAAAGCGGGGGACTCTGAACAGTTACAAAAAATGGCCGCGAGTTACTCCGGATGGACGGTCGGAGTGGCCGCCGCGACGCTCAGTTCCCGAATCCGGACCAGCGCGCCGCTGATCTGCTCGCATTGCGCCCGCACGCATTCGAGCACCGGGGCGGGAAACGCCACGTCGAGGGCCGCGCGATAGGCATTCACCGCCGCTTCCTCTTCCAGAACGCACGCCTCCAGCATCATTCCCTCGTTTTTCCCCGTGACCATATCCTTGAGGTTGGTCCAGCCGCGCCGGTAGGCCGCCGCCGCGCTGCCGGCGGTTTCGGGTTCGCCGCCAAGTTGCAGGACATGCGTCTGAAGTTCGCCCGCGAACCGGGCACGAACCTCCGAGTACTCAAGCAGAATCTGCCGGACGGTGCTGTCGCTCACGCCCGCGGCCGCCGTCTGAAACCCTTCCTGCCCGTCCTTGCAGGTTTCGATGAGGCCGTTGAGCGCCTGGATGATCTCGCTGTTCGTCAGCATTCGGAATCTCCTCCGGTGAAGTTGGGGCCGGAAGATGGTGCTCTCCGGCGCACCCGACGAGCCTGCAACCGCCGTGCCAGCCGGAAGTTGGCGCCCGTTCAGCCTTTTCGGAGAATTCCGGTGTGGGAGGGCGAGGGCCAGTTCGGGGTCGTACAGTTTCAATCGCGAAAAACCGTACAACCCGAACGGTTTCAATACACCTTTCGGGCCGCTCTTTTCCGTGCCGGTGGACCGGGCTTTCAGCGGATGCCCGGACCGGACCGACCGGGAGAAT
>JAAFHI010000650.1 GCA_013298335.1 Actinomycetota bacterium | reverse complement strand
GCCCCTGCCGATTCCCTCGATGAACGGGAACTGCCACGACCTCGCCATCGCCCCGAAGGGAAACCGCATGGCCTACCGGCGCGTGCAGGGAGACCTCAACATCCTCCGCCTCGACCTGACGCCCGGTCCGCAACAGCCGGTGAAAGTGGCAGCCTCGACCCTGGTGGACGACAGTCCGCAGATCTCGCCCGACGGCACCCGGCTTGTCTTCATGTCGGGACGCAGCGGCCACCTCGAAATCTGGGTCAGCGGCGCGCGCGGTGAAAACCCGGTTCAGGTGACCCACGCGGACGGGCCGCAGGTCGGCAGTCCGCGCTGGTCGCCCGACGAGACCCGCCTCGTCTACGACAAACACCGGCAGGGCGAAGCCGACATCTTCGTCGTGAACGCCGCGGGCGGCGACCCGGTCCGGGTCACCGACGGGAAGTTCCGCAACATCCTCCCCTCGTGGTCGCACGACGGAAAATGGATCTATTTCTGCTCGAATCGCGGCGGGACGCTTCAAATCTGGAAGATTGCGGCCAGTGGGGGCGAACCGGAGCAGGTCACCCGGCAGGGCGGCTGGGAGTCGTTCGAATCGGCGGATGGCACCGCGCTCTTTTTCACCCGTAGCCGCGACATCCCCGGCATCTGGAAACTGTCGCTCGACAGCGGCACGGAGTCGCTCGTCACCGTTCTCTCGAAAGCCGGACGCAACCGCTCGTGGTTTCCTGGACGCACCGGCCTCTTCTTCATCTCGCTGACCGAGCCCGGCGAGTGGACGCTCAACAAGTACGATTTCGCCACCAGCGCCATCGTCCGCGTCGCCCCCGTCGCCAAACCGCCGACCTCCGGCCCCGGCAATCTCGCCGTCAGCCGCGCCGAGGACGCCGCCTACTTCGTGCAGGACGCCCTCACCGGCAGCGATCTGGTCCTCGTCGAAAACTTCGGCCACCGGTAGCTGGAGCGCGCGCCCTGGACCGCGCGCACCCTGCGCGCATGCCCTTTGCTCCAAAAAAAACCGACCGGGGACGGCGCGTCACGTTCGCGCACCGTCCCCGGTCGGGGTTGAGTTCATTTTTCGAAAAAATCAGTTCCCGGTCGGCGTCGCCGTCCCGCCCGCCGAAGCCGCCGCCGCCCGCAGCGGACGCTCAACGTGACTCGCCCGCGTCCAGAGACCAAGCGTGGTCGCGTCGTCGCGATACCTGTTGCGGATCACCGCGTCGAGTTCGTTGACCGCCGCCATCCCGCGATCCACCGCGTCGTCAATCGCCGCGTGCGAAATCGTGGACGTTTCCGACGCGACATTTCCTTCCCGCGAGGCGGCTTCGAAGGCCGCGATGTCGGCCCGCAGCCGGTCGAGAAAATCGTCGGCCATTTCGAACCGGCGGAAATCCGCCTGCAACGGTTCGGCGTCGCTCACGAACGCCCGCGCGGTCGCGAGCAGTTCGACGTCGTTGACCTGCTTCGGCAGCCGGAATTTGTCGCCGACCGCCGGGACACGATTCGCCATCGCGCGGGCGGTCCGCGAAAGCGCCATCAGATGCTCGCGCAGGGTTTCCCGCTGGACGGATTTGAGATTCCGCCGCTGTCGAAGATCGGTTTTCTTGAGGGATTTGTCGCCGTCGGCTTCGGCGAGTTCGGCGACGACGGCGGTAATGGTTTGAATGAGTTCCGCGCCGAGGCTGGCGGCGGGAAATTCGGCGGTCCGCTGGGCGGCGAAGTCGCGGACGCGGGCGAGCATGGCAAAACGGCGGCGTTCGAGTGAATCCATTGGAATGGTGTCTCCTGAATCTTTGTGAAATGTGGACGTACGTTGAAAATCACGAAACTGAAAAAGCCGTTTCGTACCGACCGTTGATTTTTCGGGTCGATGCCACAAAACACGACGACTCAGGCCGACGGTTCAAAAATTTCTCTTGGAAAAACAGAGGCCGATTCAGGACTTTCGCGGTCTGATTGCGAGCGTGTGAAGGATGACGGTGACAAAACAAGGTATGACGGTCACCGAACGAGGTATGACGCTCTCCGAACACGGTATGAAGGCGATCAAACGGGGTATGACGGAAACCGAACAAAGGATGACGCTCCCCGAACAAGGTATGACGATAAAGAAGCAGGGTATGAAGGCAACCAAACGGCGGATGATTGGTTTTTACACCGGATGAAGCCAGCCGTACGCGGTATGACGCCGATAAAATAAAGGATGAAGGCGGTTGAACAAAGATCTGCGGCTGTGCCGCCTGATGTGCGGAATGGCTCTGCCTTTCCGCCAGCGGCTTTGTCTTTTTTTGAGGGCTTCAGCCCGACACCCGCAGAAGTATCGGGCTGAAGCCCTCTGGGTGGGTAGGGCAGGCTGCGGAAAGGCAGAGCCATTCCGCACATCGGGCGGCATAGCCGAAGCTCATTTCCAAGGAATCAGTTATTCCGCACATTGGGCGGCACAACCGCAACCCATTCTGAAAAAAAATACAAATCGGTCTTTCATTCAGACTTCACTCACGAACGTCGCCACTCCAACTCGCCAATTTCAACCCATAATGGTTCGTCTTCGGCAGGCAAACTCCTCCAGCAGCGAGCGCTTGACCAGCGAAATGCCTCAGGAGTTTCCGCTAATCCATCCGACACCGGATTCTTGTGAATATAGTTCACCTTCTGCATCGCGACGCTCTCGCTGGTCACCAGAAGAATATTGGAGTGGTGTTGCCAAAGCGAATACTCCCCTCGACCTGACCTTTGTTGAACCCGCAGTTTTTCGAGCGAGGTCTGAAATCCGTTCTCCTTGAGATATTGAAGAACCCGCCGACTCACGATGCCCTTTATGAATCGCAGGGTATCAGACGGCTTCCGACGGCTATCCGTCAGAAGGTGGAAATGATCCGGCATCACGGCGTAAGCAAAAATGGAAAAGCCGCCGGAAACCCGCGCTTCATTCAAAGCGGCACAGGCCACCCCGGCAATTCCGGCGGTTCGAAAAACTGGGAGTCGATTCTTGGTAACGGTTGTAATGAAAAGACATGGGGTATCGCGTGAAATTTTCATACGCATTCGCTCCTAGATGAAATGAACGGCTTTCAACTGAAAGAGAACGTCCCGAGAGCGCTTCAAATTGACTCTCCAGCAGTTCTTCCATTCGTTCTTTTCCCCAAGAGCAAAACCTGTGCCGAATTTCTTCCCCAAAGAAGAAAGCTGGCGCGGCCATGTCACCCGATGTGCGAAGTGGCCGTACCTTTCCTGAAGAAACCGGATTCGCGGCTGTGCCGCCTGATGTGCGGAATGGCTCTGCCTTTCCGCCAGCGG
>JAAFHI010001053.1 GCA_013298335.1 Actinomycetota bacterium | reverse complement strand
GACCGGGGCGGGGTCTACGCTTTCGATTCGATTCAAAACCTGCTTTCCTTTCCCGGCGACGACCTTAATCAACTGTTCAAGCGCCTTCGGGAGATCCACTGATGTCGAAACTGTATTCTCCGGCTTTTGAAATCGCCCTCCGCAGAGAAATCCGGAGCGCGAAGCGCCCGCCACTCAGGGATATTTTGGGAAAGACGATTCCTTTCGGACTGGTGGGCCTGTTGGCGACTCTTTCCATCGGAATCACCGTTGGTCTTTGGATCACGAAGTCAGGTTCGGGCTGGAACGCGGCGGTAGTCTGGTTCGGTCTGACCGGCTTTGCCTCGACTTTTTTTCTGGTGTACCGAATCCAGTCGGAGGGAAATCAGTTCAACCTCCGGATGACCCAGCAGGCCCTTCCGATTTCAGATGAAGCCATTTTCAGACATGCCTGGCGGGATATTCAAAAAAGCTGGCCCCTGTTTTCGACCATCGTGTTGATGGCCGGTCTCGTCGTGGCTTTTCATGGCCATTCGCCCATTCCGGGGATTCCGGTCGCCATCGGAATTGCCGCTTTTGCCCATTTTTTAAGAAACGCGATGGCTCTCGGGCTCTGGCGATTGCCGGACCGGTTTCCCCTGTTTCGAATGGTCAGGTTCCGGGCGTTGCCCATTGCGATTTTGAGCGTGACGGCATCAGCGTATTTCTTTCTCGGTGCGTCGGAATTCCTCGTCAAAGGAAACAGTTTCCCCACCGATTCGGTTTTCTGGACGACCGGCCTCGGCTTTGTCACATTCTTCTACGCCTTTCCCATCGGAATGGGCGTCTGCTCGGTTCAGAACTTTCTCGCCGGCAATTATGGGGTCGCGGTCCTCGCCGCCCTCGTCCCGACCGCGCTGGTTGGAAGCTATCCCCTTCTTTTCAAAAAGGTTGCCGGAAACTTTTCGTATGCTCCCCCTGATCCGACCATCAACATCCGGGAGGAAACGAGCCAGCCGGTCCCGACGGCCCCGGATGTCGTCGAGTACGCCATTCTGGGCGGCGATTTCCTCAAACCGGCCCCCGTTGAGCAGGAAGGAAGCCTCGACCGGCGGGTCAACCGCTGGCTGAGTCACGAGGAACGGACGGCGCTGGACGGCATCCTCGGCATGAATCCGACCGGGAAAACCCGGATTTGGAAGACGAGCTCCCTGTTTTTCCTCGCCGCCTCCATGCTGGTTTCGGTTGCACCGACCTGTTTCAAATTCTTCGACCGCTGGAAAACCGATCAGTTCCAGGGTTTTCTCCTCATGATTTTCATGATGGCCAGCTTTCTTGGCGTCGCGTTCACCGGTTTCATGTTCATCCTTTCCGCCTTGAATTACCGCTCGATCCCCGGTTATCACGGCCTGAAGAAAAATGACCCCAATCCCTACATTCTGTACCCGATTGACTGGAGTCACCTTATCCGGGCACAACGAAAAATCGGCCTCGCCAGTCTGGCGGCTCACCTTCCGATCTGGCTGCTGGGTTTTGGTCTGGCCGGCACCGGTCTCGGTTCCACCCAACGGGGATTTGAAATCGGCATCGGATGGTTTCTGACCGTGGCGTTCATGATTCCGCTTTTTTCGTTGGAACTGATCAAGGCGTCCCGGCTTGAGACGCCCCTGGGCAACATCAAACCCTGTTTTCTGGTGGCCTATTTCGTTCTGTTCGTCCTTCCGCTGTTTGTCACGCTCATCATTCTGCCTCCTTTTCGAACGCCTGTTCCTGAAACTTTACGATTCCGGTCGGCTCGAATTGGTGAGATAAACCATCTCCCCAAGTTTTGGGGGCGTTTGGGGTCTTACGGCCCCGCCCTCTGGCTGAGGCCACAACCCTGATCCACCTTTTTTATGAGAGAACCCACAATGGAAATCGAAGACATCGAAGACATCGAAGACGCCGATAGTTGGGAGGTCTATTTCGCCGAAACCGACGACGGGCAGATGTCGATTCTCGTCAACCTCGACGCCGAGCCGTCCGAGGAAACGCCGCGTCCGATGCTGGGCCGGGTCTTGCTGGAAATCCGGAAACCCGACGAAAACGGCTTTGCCGACGAAGAGGAACACGACCACCTGACCGACCTGCAAGACCCGGCCCAGCATCG
>JAAFHI010000793.1 GCA_013298335.1 Actinomycetota bacterium | reverse complement strand
GAGGGCGGCGAGCGCGCCGTCGAGTTCGGCGGCGTCCTTCGGGCCGGCCAGTACGACGTCCACGTTCGGATTCGTCAGCGGAAACCGGTAGCAATCCGCCGCGCTCGGCGTCTTTTCTCCCGGCGGACAGTATTTCGGGTCGAGCAGCGATCCCCAGCGCGTCGCGGTGTAGGCGACGACGCCCACCCGCCGCCGGTTGAGAAAGGGAAAAACTTCCTCTTCCGCGCCCGGATGCGCCGCGTTGTAGCGCACCATGATCGAGTCGATTTCCGGCGCGGCGATGAAATCCTTGAAAACCGTCCGTTCGTGGCAGGAAATCATGATGGAACGCGCGCGGCCCGCGTCCTTGAGGGCCTGCGCGGCGTCGAGAATCCGGCGCGGCGGCAGCTTGTTCCACCAGCCGAGCAGAAGAATGTCGCAGTAGTCGGTGTCGAGCGACCGGAGCGCCGAATCGAGCGCGGTTTTCATCAGAAAGCCGACCCGCGTGTAGCTTTGCACGACGATGGCGATCTTCTCGCGGTCGCGCGCGCCGATTTTCCGGACGGCCTTCCCGAAGTCGGGCCGCTGAACCGATCCCCAGTAGAAATAGTTGATGCCCCGCTCGTACGCCCGCTCGACATCCGCCGCGCCGATGCCGTAGCTCGACGCCAGCCCGATGGGCGAGACCATCTGACCGTGCTCGCCGAGCGCGACTTTCTCCCAGTTGCAGCCCATGAACGTCCCTCCGCAACCCCGCGTGATTTTCATTTGTGATGAATTCGCCGCAATAGTAGCAAAAAAAGATTGGAGCGCGCGCATTGGAGCGCGTGCATCCTGCACGCATGCTGAAACGCTTCTCCCTGACGTGAAAACGCCTGTCCCGGACGTCGAAACGATCGTTCCAGAGTACAAAACGACTTTCCCGGAGTGCAAAACGATCATCCCGAAGTACAAAACGACTTTCCCGGAGTACAAAACGGTTTTCCAGAACGTCAAAACGATCATCCCGGAGTGCAAAACGGTTTTCCCGGACGACAAAACGACTTTCCAGAACGTCAAAACAACCGTCCCGGACGACAAAACGTTCGTCCCGGAGTGCAAAACAACATTTCTCAAGTACAAAATGGTTTTTCTGAAGTGCGAAATGACCGTCCCGGACGACAAAACGTCCGTCCCGGAGTGCAAAACGGTTTTTCAGAAGTACAAAACGGTTTTCCCGGACCCACAAACGATTTTCCAAGACGTGTAAACGTCCTTCCGGAAGGTCAAAACGACTTTCCCGCAGGATGAAACGTCCGTCCACCAGTGAAATCCGACCTTCCATTCCGTTTTCCGTTTTCATCCTTCATCCCTCCGCCTTCATCCTTTTTCTTCATGCGCGCAGGGTGCGCGCGGTCCAAAAGCAAACGCCGCGTGACCTGTGTGGGCCGCGCGGCGTTTGTCCGTCTCCGGGGGTGTGATGACGTAGGAAAGTTACTGGGCGCGCAGGATTTCGCGCGCGATGACGAGGCGCTGGATTTCCGAGGTGCCTTCGCCGATGGTGCAGAGTTTCGAGTCGCGCCAGAATTTTTCCGCCGGGTAGTCCTTGGTGTAGCCGTACCCGCCGTGAATCTGGATCGCTTCCTCGGCGACCTTGACCGCGATTTCCGAAGCGTAGAGCTTCGCCATCGCCGATTCCTTGGTCATCCGTCGGCCCGCGTTCTTCATGACCGCCGCGCGCATCGTCAGCAGCCGCGCCGCGTCGATCTGCGTCGCCATGTCCGACAGCTTCCACTGGATCGCCTGGAATTCTGCAATCGGACGTCCGAACGAGTGGCGCTCCTTGGCGTAGCGCACCGCCGATTCGTAGGCCCCCTGCGCAATCCCGATGGAAAGTGCCGCGATGGAGATGCGTCCGCCGTCGAGAATCTTGAGACTGTCGACGAAGCCGTCATTCAGGTTGCCGATGAGGTTTTCCGCCGGAATGTGCATGTCTTCAAACGTCAGCGACGCCGTGTCGGACGCCCGCATACCGAGCTTGTTTTCCTTTTTCCCGCGAATGAAGCCCGGCGTGTCGGTCGGCACGGCGAACGCGGAAACGCCGTGGCTGCCTTTGGTCTTGTCGGTCACCGCGAGGACGAGGCACGTATCGGCATAGCTCGCGTGGGTGATGAAGTTCTTGCTGCCGTTAATGATGAAGTGGCCGTTCTGGCGCAGGGCGGTCGTCCGCAACCCGGCGGCGTCGCTGCCCGAACCCGGTTCGGTGAGGCCCCACGCGCCGAGTTTTTCGCCGCGCGCGAGCGGGGTGACGAACTGTTCGCGCTGCGCCTGCGTGCCGAACTGGTAGATGTGATTGGTGCAGAGGGAATTGTGCGCCGCCACGCCGAGCGCGACCGACGGATCGACCCGCGCGAGTTCCTCGATGATCGTGGCGTATTCAACGTAGCCAAGGCCCGAGCCGCCGAACTCCTCGGGAAAGATGATGCCCATCAGGCCGAGATCGGCCAGCTTGGGCTGGAGTTCCTGGGGGAATTCCTGCGGCTCGTCCCATTTCATGACATTCGGCGCGATTTCGCTTTCGGCGAATTCACGCACTGAAAACTTGATCTGCAACTGCTCTTCGGTGAGGTCGAAGTTCATCATCGACATGCGGTGGCGTCCTCCCGCCCGCTGGGGTCGCGAGCGTTGTATGAATGTCTTTCCGGGTATGAATCGGGCAGTGAATGAAACGTGGCAATAAGAGTTGCTTATTCCAGTATAAGCAAGGAGGCGTCTCGCGCAAGTTGAAAATTGTATGAAAACGTTCAGAGTCCCCC
>JAAFHI010000712.1 GCA_013298335.1 Actinomycetota bacterium | reverse complement strand
ACAATGAAAACAACCCTGAAGACGATGATGATCGCGCTGGCCGTTCTGGTTTGCGCAACGGTGGCCCACGCCGCGGGATGGACGACCGAGGTTCGGCAGAAGGTCGAAAAGGGCAGTCGGCTGACGATTCGGGCGACCTCCGGCACGGTCACGGTGACCGGGACCGACGGCGACGAGATCGCGGTCGAAAGCAGCGACGACCGGCGCGACATTCCCGCGTTGACGCTGCGGGGGGACCGTCCGGGCACGTACCTGCTCGACGCGACCGGTCGCGGCGAGGTCAATCTTCGGATAAGCGTGCCGCGCGGCACGGTACTTGAGGAAGTTTCGACCCGGAGCGCCGATCTGACGCTTGCCAATCTCGGCGCGGTGTCGGTCACGACGTCCAGCGGAAACGTTTCCGGGAACACCCTCGGCGTGGCCACGATCAAGACCCGGAGCGGCGACATCACCATCAAGAACGTGGACGGCGCCGTCGATCTTCAATCCACGAGTGGCGATATGCGGGTGGAGTCGGTGACCGGAAAGCTGAAGGTCAATTCGATGAGCGGCGACGTGACGGCCACCGGTATCGGCGCGGACGCGAACTTCGCCACCCTCAGTGGTGACGTGACGATCAAGGATTTGACCGGAGCGCTGACGTTCAACTCGACGAGCGGCAATCTGCGGGCGGTCAACGTCGCCCAGGACCTGACCGGAAACACGATCAGCGGCGACATCGAAATCACCTGCGCCCAGGGCCGCGTGGAAGTGGCTTCGGTGAGCGGCGAGATCAAGCTCTCCCGCATCGTCGGTGAAGTCGAAGCCGAGACGACCAGCGGCGACGTGACCTTCAACGGTCCGATCAAGGTCGGCGGACGCTACTTCCTGAAAGCGTTTTCGGGCGAAGTGAAAATGATGATTCCCGACGACGTGGCCGGTTTCACGGTGAAGTTCAAGAGCTTCAACGGGGAGTTTGAGTCCGATTTTCCCATCTCGAGCCTGGCGGGGAGTCCCGAAAACTCGGGGAACCGCCGCATCAACGGGACTTTCGGTGATGGCCGTACGCAACTGACCTTCGACACCTTCAGCGGGTCAATCCACATCATCAAGTCCACCGCGGCACCCGCCCCCTGCACCAGCAAGGATCGCTAAACCGGTTCGTTACTGACCACCCTTATTTTCTCTTCGCACGAAAGGTAAAACCCAATGAAAAAGACAACGCTCGTCATCGCTTTCACGCTGGTCGCCGCCCTCGGCTTCGCCCTGACCGGTCGCGCCGTCGCCACCCGGGCCTGGGGCCCGCAGGGGAATCCGCCCCAGTCGCCGTCGCCCCACCATCCCGACATGGATGACGACGAGGACATGGACGACGATGACGACGATGACTGTGAAGACTGCGACGACACGGACCGGGAGGTCATTCGCGAGGCCGAGGAAATGGCGAACCGGATCACGGACGAGGTCGAGGCCGATGAGGATGACTGGGACGACGATTCCAGCCGATACAAGGAAACCGAGGAAATTCACCAGACCTACCAGTTGTCCCCCAACGCACTCGTGAATGTTCACCGAATCAACGGCAAGGTCACCATCGAGACGATGCCCGCCGGCACGACCGCCGAAGTTCACGTGATCCGCAAGGCCCGCAACCGCGAGGACTTCAACCTGCGCAAGTTCATCATCGAGGCGAATGCCAATCTGCTCGATCTGCAAGAGGAAAAGCGGAAGAACAGCGACGACGATCACGGACGGCACAACGTCCGGTACACGGTGGTGGTGAAAGCCCCGGCCAGCATCAATCTGGTTGCCGAGGGGATCAACGGTTCGGTGCGGGTGGGGAGCATCACCGGCAAGGCGGAAATCAGTTCGGTGAACGGCGGCGTGACGGTCGAGAGCGCCGGAAGCTGCTCGGCCATTGCGAGCGTGAACGGCAGCGTCCGGGTCGGTCTGGCGCGCCTTGGCGAAGACGGTTTGGAAATCAGCAGCATCAACGGTCGGGTCGAGTGCATTTTCGCGAGCGAGGTCAACGCGGAAATTTCGACCGGAGACGTCAATGGCTCGGTGGAAGTCAATCTGCCGAACGTGACCCTGATCGGCAAGCAGACGCGCACCAGTTTCAATGGCCGGATTGGTTCGGGCGGTCCGCGGATCAAGATTTCGAGCGTCAACGGCAGCGTCAGCCTCCGTCCGGGGCAGTCGCCGATGTAGACGACCGGTGAACGCGGAGGGAAGTCACGGTTCCCTCCGCGTTTGCCCATTTTTCAGCCGGTAAGGCGGTCGCGGGGAAATTCCTGGCGACCGCCTTCGTTTTATTGGAAGGTGATGTTCGACCCATGCCCGTTTCGCGGCATCTGTGCTAGGTTTCCGAAATTGCGCCATTCCGGCGTGACGGCATCCAAAAAACTTGAAAGAGGTACGAAACGGCAATGAAAACCGCTGTTCTCAAAGTGTGCGGCTGGATGGTCGCGATCCTGCTCATCTCCAACGTGCTCGCCTTCGCGCAGGGCACGACCGACAAACCGGTTCTCGAAGGCGACTACGACATGGAACTCAACGTCACGGGCGCGGGCGCGTTTCCCATCGCGCTGACCGTCAAGCGCGACGACAAGGGCAACCTGACGACCGAATCGAAGGACCAGATCGGGATTTCCATCACCGGCATCAGCATCGACAAGGACGACAACGTTACCCTTCAGGCCACCTATCAAGGCAACAGCTTCGAACTCAAGGGCAAGCGCAAGGACGACACACTGAGTGGCGACTTCGACGTCTCCGGCTACCAGGGCACCTGGACGGCGAAGAAGAAAAAAGGATGAAAAAGGAAGGATGAAGGATGAGGGATGAAGGATGAAAAAAGACAGGGAGAAAATATCTTGAGGCTGGAATGGGAGAGAAGGATTTTCCCATCCCCCATCCCCCATCCCCCATCCCCCATCCCCCATCCCCCATCCCCCATTTCCTATGGCTCACGCCATAGGCGAACGATCTTTCGGACGCTCCGCGCCATCTTCTGACTGCTGGCCACTGACTACTGGCCACTGACTGCTGATCCCCGATCCCTGACCCCCTGATCCCTTTCTTCCATGCCTTCCCCCGA
>JAAFHI010000580.1 GCA_013298335.1 Actinomycetota bacterium | reverse complement strand
GACGGGGAATTCCGGACCGTTTCAAAGTAGCTTCTGGAGGTACCGGCGATACAGTTCGCATCTCAATTCGGCGGTGGCGGGCGAATTGCCGACCAGAACCCCGGAACTTCTCAAAAGGTAAAACACATTTTGCGGCGGCGCGCCGTTCCGCCCGAGGACCATGCGAACGCCCTCCACGAAGGATGGCTCCTGCCGCAACGACAGCGCCAGCCGCCGGAGATGTTCTCCGAACGGCCCCTCTTCCGTGTGGGCCCGCTCGAAAAGGGTCTCCGGCGTGAATCGTTGCCGCGCCAGTTCATACAATCCCTTCTGCGTCAGGAAGGGCTGGCCCCCGGTCAGCCTGAAAAAACGTTCCAGACGGATTGGGTCGTAAAGCGGGCGACCGTACCGCTCGTTCAATTCTTCCACCTGATCGAAGGAGAAATCGGCCAGGTGAATGCGCGTGCCGATGTTGAACGGGGACTGGTTCAGGTCCGTGATGAAAAGATGGGCCTCCGTGGCGTAGGAAACCAGGAGCGTCAGCCGGTTCCACGCGCTGGCGGGATCGACGACCCGTTCGTTGTGCCACGCGCGGAACAGTCCGAAGACTTCATTGGCGATCAGCCCGCCGAAAAGCCGGTCCGCCTCGTCGATGCCCCAGACCAGCGGCGCATCCAGCCGGTTGAGGATTTCACGGCGCAGAAAGCGCTCGAAATTGAGTGCATGGCCGCGCTGGGGATTCCAGTCCCGGTTCGGATCGGCGTCCAGATCGAGGGCGTCCACCAGCAACGCCAGAATTTCCTTGTAAAACGCCTCGGTGGAAACGAGCGCCTGCGTGGCGAGGGCCTGGAAATCGGTAAACACGACCCTGACCGATTCCGACCGGGCCTCGTTCAGCCCGCGGGCGAGCAGGGAGGTTTTGCCCATCTGGCGCGCGCCCTGAATGAGAATGATGCCGTCGCGGCGTTTGAGCGCCTGGGTCAATTCGAGGTCCGAATCCCGGACGATGTACAGCGGAGAGCCGATGGCGAGCGCGCCCCCCGGTTCGACCAGGTCTTCGTTCGGCTTTTGAGGCGCGGCGGAATGAAAAATCCCTTTGTTCCCCTTCGGCCCGCCCGAATGCCGGGCCGCCGCCCCCCCCAGTCGGATTTCGAGTTCCTCGCCGAAGAAATCCGCCCCGGAAGGCCTCTGCGCCGGATCGAAGTTGAGACTCTGGCAGATCAGTTCATCCGCGTCGGGCGGAAGATCGGCCCGTAACCGGCGCGGGGGGACGAACTGCCCCTGCTGGTAGCGTTCGGCCATCTCCGCCAGTTTCCCGGCCAGCGATTCCGAGAAAACCGGAAAGGGCGCCGTACCGGTGAGCATTTCGTAGGCAATCGCGCCGAGCGTGAAAATGTCGCTCGCCGTCGTCGAATTTCCGAAAAGCTGCTCCGGGGCCATGTAAGTGGGCGTTCCCGAGGCCAGATTTGAGGAGCTTCCCTCGAAAACCGAGTCCTCGACCCTGGCGAACCCGAAGTCGATGATCTTGACCTGATAGTCCGACTCCCCGACCTTCTGGAGCATGATGTTTTCCGGTTTCAGGTCCCGGTGAAAGACGCCGACCGCGTGGGCGGCGGAAATGGCCTGTCCCAATTGCCGGATCCAGCGCCCGACGATGGGGAAGTCGAGCCTCGATCCGGCCCCGGCGTGAAGCGCGATGGCGTCCCGCAGCGACAGGCCCTCGACGTACTGCATGGCGAACCACGGAACCCCCTCTTCGAGAATCCCGGCGTCAAGGACCTCCACCACAAAGGGATGCCGGATGCGGCTCAGGGCTTCCTTTTCCTGCTCGAATTTCCGCCGGATGTAGTCGCTGGCCTGATCTTTCAGAAACTTGAGGGCCACCGGGCGGCTCAGGTCGGTATGCGTCGGATCAAAAAAATCACGGGCCAGGAAAACGACACCCAGCCCGCCGACGCCGAGCTTTCTTTCCAAAACGTATCGGTTCTGGATGGTCCGCTGGTCTTCCATGGTCCGATTCCCGAACGTTTCTCCCGCGCAAGGGCGGGAAATGAGGTCAAATTCGGCGGGAAACCCGCACTACAGCAAATGCCGGGTCAGATACCGCTGGTAGACCAGGCTCCGGAAACGCATTTCGGAGGCGAGGTCGCCCGAGACGATTCCGGCGCTCCGCAGCCGGAAAAAGGAATCCATATCCTGACAGACCCGGCCTCTGAGGATGGTCCGGAGAACGTCGCTCATGACCTGGTCCTTTTGGAGCAGGGTCAGCAGACGCTGGAGGTGTTCTCCGAACGGTCCGTCATCGGCGTCGGCCAGTTCCGCCAGTTCACTGACGGAAATTCCTTTCGACACCAGTTCATGCAGGCCCATCCGGACCAGAAACGGCTTTCCGCCGAGCAGATCAAAAAACTGTTTCAGCGACGCTTCGTCGGGAATCGGCGCGCCATACCGATCGTTCAGGTCGCGGAGGTGATCGAGGTCGAAATCGGCCAGCGTCAGCCGCGTTCCGACGTTGAAGGGCGACTGGTTGAGGTCGGTGATGAAGAGGTGCGCCTCGACCGCGTAGGACATCACGAGCGTCAGCCGCCGCCACGGCCCGGTCGGGTCGCCCGCGCGCGCGTTGTGCCACGACCGGAACAGCCCGAAGACCTCGCTGCCGTAGGAACAGAAAAACAGCCGGTCAACTTCATCCAGTCCGAGCACGAACGGCGGGAGTTCGGGCGACAGCACCACGTTTTTCAGATAGCGGTTGAAATTCATGGTCGCGCCGCGTTCGGGTTTCCAGACCTCGGACGGCGACGTGTCGAGGTCGAGCTGTTCCTCGATCATCTGCGCGAGCGCCATGAACAGCGTGTCGGACGATTCCAGTTGTTTCTTCGTCAGCGTCTGAAAGTCGATGAAGGCCACCCGCGAACCGCTGTCGCGCGCGAGTTGCAGACCGCGCGCCATCAGCGAGGTTTTTCCCACCTGACGCGGTCCCTTGATGAGAATGATGCTGTGGCGGTTCGACACGGCGTGGTTCAGTTCATCGTCGGTGTTCCGCTTGACGTAGAACCGCGATCCCAGGTCCATTCCGCCACCGACCGGTTCCAGATTTTCGATCTGAAGAGCGGAGACCGGTTTCGCCAGCCCAATGTCGGTGATTGCCTCTTCCGGGTTGACGAATCCCGAGACCCGGACGCTGATGGTCCCGGTGTGGGCGCTGGCAAACGCCTCGCCGAACTGGGCGACGGAAGAAAAGCGGCTGTCGGGATGGTAGGCCAGCGCCTTCAGCACGACCGCGTTGAGCGCCTCGGGAATTTCCGGTCGCAGTTCCTTCGGCGTCGTCGCGACCCCCGCTTTCTGCATCTGCGAAAGCTGAAACACGGCGGCGACCTTGTTTTCCGTATTGGGGATGAAAGGCCGCCGCCCGGTGAGCATTTCGTACCCGATGAGCCCGAGCGAGAAAATGTCGGTGGCCGGGCCGACCTTTTCGCCGTGCATCTGTTCCGGCGACATGTAGAGCAGCGTCCCGACCGCCATCGGCGTTCCGGTCGAGTCGAGGTCGGAGTCTTCGACCCGCGCGATGCCGAAATCGATCAGTTTGGCCTGAACTTCGCCTTCGCCGATGGTTTCGAGCATGAC